>JBILPP010000030.1:0-10929 GCA_044373765.1 Bacteroidia bacterium | reverse complement strand
TTTTTTTGCCTGTTTCTACTATTTGTTTTTCTAGTGGTGCTTCATATATCGCGTAACGTCTGTCGTTCAATACAAAGTCATATTGCTTTTGGGTTTGACGGCAAACATCGTGTGCAATAATTCCCCTACTGTAGTTGGTTAGTGGGTAAGTAAACACCACATCTTTTGTATGAATGATGGTATCGATTTTTTCTACATTCTTCCCTAAACGGATCATTCTTCCATTATGGGTAAATTCAATTCCTTTATCTTCTAGTTGCTCAAAGTATAAAGTATCTATAGTACGTAGTGAATCTTTTCTAAATATTTGTAGTTCGGTGTAATCATATTGCTCTTCAACCCTAACAGCATATCGGTTTACAATGCCATTATATTCTGTAAGGTAACTGTAATATTGATTATTAAATTCAACAGGGTGTGTTTCGTTAATGCTTGGTGTATTACTTAAACGTTTCAAAGCATTCACTTGCCCAATACGTTCTAGGTCGTATAGGTAAATGTCTAAATTGTTGTTAGGCGATAAAGTCATTGGTGCTGCTGAACCCAATGAGTCGCTATTTCTGTTTGATGCAAATATTATTTTAGAACCACCATCAACATACATTGGCATTAAGTCGTCAAAAGGGTCGTTAGTTATTTGTCTTTCTCTGCGTGTTTGCATATCATATAAGTACAAATCACTTTGCCCTTTTCTAATTGCTGATATAATTAGTGTTCCACCATTATCTGAGTATGCAAAGCCTGTTATCTTATCAAACTTAAGGAATAAGATTTTGGTCTTCTTTTTGGTTAATAAATCAACGGTGGTGATGTATATTTTACCCCTGCGTTCATGCACGTAAGATAATTTTTCACCACCTGGATGCCATGCAATCATTGGGAAAGAGTGATCCAATTCACGTTGATGGTATTTAACACCACCTTTGTGAATGCGTTTATGTTTGCCTGTTTTTAGGTTAACGGTCCAAACTTTGTATTTGCCACCTTTATTTGTTGTAAAGGAAATAAAATCGCCTTTAGGGGCAACTTTTAGTTTGGGCTCAATGAAGGGTGTTAATCGTTTTTTTACTTTTATTTCTTGAAGTGGTAAAGTGCGCAGGTTATCTTCTTTGGCATATTGCTCTTTATAAAACTCGAGCCAATCTTTTCCGGCTTGCTTTAAATCAATACCAGCCACGTAAATTAATGCTGTTTCATAATTCCTACTTAGCTTTGATATGTAAAGCATGTTTGAAATTACTTCAATACCATATTTCTCAACCAAAAAACGCCACCACGAATGGCCCGCTAGCTTAGGTTCTTTGTAAACTAAGCGATTAAATTTTTTAAGCTTACCGCTATTTACTAAGTCTTTGAGTTTATTATCGTTTGTGGTATTCCACTCTTCTGCAATATAAGAGGTGAGTCCTGAAAAGTACCACTCGGGTAAGTTTAACAAGGCAGCATTTTGAATGCGGTCTTGTATATTTCCACCAAATAATAACTCGTTAATCAATACAATTGCCAAGCCTTCTTTTATACGTTTTTCAAAATCACCACGGTTTCCATTGAAATAAATAAAAAAACGATTGTTACTTACTTGTGTTACACCTCCTAAATTGGCTGGTTGATCTGATAAACCAAAATTAGCTTGCTTGTATTCTTGCTGGGTATTGTAGCAAATAATTTCAACCCTACTGCTTAATCTATGGTCGATAATTTTTTCTAAGTTGTTTAATTGCTCTTCAGCTGTTCTGGCAGCAAAGGTGGCTAGTTCCCTTCCTCCTGAGTAGAAATAGGCATCAAAGTTTTCTGAGCGCACAAAACTCCAAACAAACTTATTGTATTGTACTCGGTTCTGACCAAATTGTGTATACATACCTTGGGCCAATAGCTTGGTAGGCATAAGCGCCAATAAAAGCACCGTTATAATTATTTGATTGAGTTTAATGAGTTTCTTCACGCGGTTACGTTAATAACGTATAGACACCAAATTTCAGCAGGAAGGTTGACAATAGCAAGAAATAAAATGAAATAGAAAATACTTTAAATAAAAACAGCTAATCTCGGGGCTCCGAAGAGCCCCTTAATTAGCCTGTATAACCATTAAACCCCACGAGGGCAATTTTAGTGGATTGCGCTTAACGCCCGCAATCGGTTTTGGGAGAAGGATTAAAAATAAATTTATTTTTATTTCTCTTTCAACGCGATACAAAGATGCGTGATTTTTTATTAATCACAAATTAAATTTGAGTTTTTTTAGCAATTGTCAAAATATTTACAAAAATCAGGAAAAAAGTACTGTTACATGACTTAATTATCTTCGATAAAAAATATTTCAGGTAGTATGCATCAAGTTTTAATCAAATGCCTTGTTATTTCTGGACATAAATGGTTTGAGTAGGAAATGCGAATTCGCACCCGTGTTTTTCAATAATTGCCATTATTTCCATATTCACCTCTTCTTTCACTTCTACCATTAATTCGTATTCGTTGCTCATTACAAAATACAATACCAAAATATTAAGAGAACTAGTACTGAAATCTGTAAAATGAACGGTAATGTCTTCTCCTATTTTGGGGTGGTTTAACAAAACCGTTTTAATATCTGTTATAATATCTAATATTTGATTCGATTTGCTGGCATATGTTAATCCCAATTCAAACTTTACCCTGCGTGCTTCACTTAGTGTGATATTATTTAATGCAACATCAATTAACTTTTTGTTGGGTACAGTAAGCAAACTTTTTTCTAGGGTTCTTATACGTGTGGTTCTAAATCCAACATGTTCAACCCTTCCTTTTATTTCTCCTGCTTCAATTAAATCTCCAGTTTTAAAAGGCTTGTCAAGGTATATTACAAATGATCCTAATAAATTAGCTAGTGTATCTTGTGCGGCCAAAGCAACCGCCAAACCTCCTATACCCAATGAAGCAACTAATGCGGTAATATTAACATGGAAAATGATACGTAAACCGGCAAATAGGCAGAGCACTACAATAAGAACTTTAATCAACTCCTTTAAAAAGTTACCTAATTCTGGAGAGATGGGTAAAGATTCACGATTTATAAGTACAAAAGTGAAAAAATCGGTTGTCCTCAAAAGTATCCTACAAACAACAATAAAAAATGCGATTTGCCATACCACGAGTATAACTAACCGTATGCCAATTTTATCTACAGGAACTAATTGCCAGGCGCTTGGGAAATTTAGTCGTTCGAAAGCAAAGTATATAACAAGAACAGTGATGAGTTGCTCTAACGGTTTACGAAGTAACTCAATAAAAATCTCACTAAATTGATTACTTGAGAATGATTTAAAAATCCGGAACGATTGTTTACTCAAAAACTTAGCTCCAAATCGTTTAAATAAAAGTCCAATAATTAGTATTGCTGCGAATAGCAGTAAATCATATAATTTATTATCTAAAAAAGTAATATCAGGAATGAACCAACTCATAATTTAATTATATTAATGGATTTACTAATGCGCTTCTAACCAATTATCACCAATGCCCGATTCAACAATAACAGGTACTTGCAATGGCATTGCTTTTTCCATTTCTTCTTTTACCAGTTGCTTCATCAACTCAATTTCTGGTTTAAAAACATCAAACAATAATTCATCATGTACCTGTAGAATCATTTTCGATTTAAGGTTACCTAATTGTTGCATGCGATTGTAGATATTAATCATTGCGAGTTTTATCATGTCGGCTGCACTGCCTTGTACAGGGGCATTAATGGCATTTCGTTCGGCAAATCCGCGCACGGTAAAGTTGGCCGAGTTGATATCGCGCAAGTATCTTCTTCGGCCCATTAAAGTTTGTACATAACCATTTTCTTTAGCAAAATTAATGGTGGTGTTCATGTAGTTTTTAATGTTTGGATATTGTTTCCAATACTCATCAATAATGGTTGCGGCCTCTTTACGTGGTATGCCCAAACTTTGCGATAATCCAAATGCTGATTGGCCATAAATAATGCCGAAATTCACTGCTTTTGCATTTCTTCTTTGTTCAGAAGTTACATCTTTTACTTCTATTCCATATACACGAGCAGCGGTTGCTGTATGGATATCAATCCCTTGTTTAAATGCTTCAATCATTGCTTCTTCATTAGCCATTGATGCAATGATTCGCAATTCTATTTGTGAGTAATCTGCACTTAAAAGCACATATTCTTCGTTTCGTGCAATAAAAGCTTTACGTACCTCACGACCTTTTTCTGTTCTTATGGGTATATTTTGTAAATTAGGATTATTAGAGCTTAACCTTCCTGTTGCCGCTACTGCTTGGTTAAATGAGGTATGCAAACGCCCTGTAGTTTGATTAATCAATTCAGGCAAAGCGTCAACATAAGTTGATTTTAATTTTTGTAGTTGACGAATCTCTAAAATACAGCGTATAATTTCGTGTTCGTTTAGTGTTTGCAAAACATCTTCTCCGGTCTGGTATTGTCCTGTCTTAGTCTTCTTGGCTTTAGGGTCAAGTTTTAGATGATCGAATAAAACCTCGCCTAATTGCTTGGGTGATGCTATGTTAAAATCTACCCCTGCTAATTCAATAATGCGTTTTTCTAATTGGGTAATTTCTATTTGAAGTTCAACTGAATAATCATTTAAAAATTGCTTATTAATTTTAACTCCCTCTCTTTCCATATTGGCTAAAACAGGAACTAACGGTTGTTCCAATTCAAACAATAACTTTTCGGCTTCGCACGTAATAACTTGAGGGGCTAATTTTTGTTTAAGTTGAAAAGTGATGTCAGTATCTTCAACAGCATATTCTTTTATTTTTTCCAAGTCTACATCACGCATGCTCAATTGGTTCTTGCCTTTTTTACCAATTAATGTCTCTATACTTATCGGTTCATAGTTTAAGTATACCCCAGATAAAAAATCCATACCATGGCGCAAATCAGGCTCTATTAAATAGTGTGCCAACATGGTATCGAAAATGGGGCCTTTTAAACCTAAACCGTACATCTGTAAAATACTCAAATCAAATTTTACATTTTGAATGATTTTGGTAATGGATTCACTTTCAAAAACAGGTTTAAAAATTTCTAGTAAACGCTTTGCTTCATCAAAATTTTCGGGACATGCAACATAGTATCCATGTTGAGCTTTAAAGCTAAAACTAAAGCCAACTATGTTATTGTCAATTTTATCTAAGCTCGATGTTTCAGTATCAAAACAAACCTCAGGCTGCTGCAATAATTCTGTTAAAACTGTTTGTAATTGATCATCCGTTTCAACAAGTATGTATTCGTGTGGTGTATTATTAATGTTATTTAGGTTTAAGATTGTTGTCTCGGTTTCTATAGCAGCCTCATTAAATGTTGATGTAGTTGATGCTCCTTGGTTAAACAAGTCGAAACCAACAGAGGCTGCTGCTGTTGCTTTGTTACTACTAGCAAGTACCTCCATCTCCACTCCAAGAACACGTTTAGCCAACGTTTTAAACTCCAACTCGTTAAAAAGTTTTTCAACTTCTTCTCTGTCGGGTTCTTCCAGAATCAATTCCTCTTCAACTAAATCTATTGGAACATTGGTATCAATAGTTGCTAATCGTTTACTTAAAAAAGCTTGTTCTTTAAAGTTAATTACATTTTCTTTTTGTTTGCCTTTCAACTCATCAACATGCTCATATAAACCCTCCATACTGCCGTATTTTTGAACAAAAACTTTTGCGGTTTTTTCACCTACTCCAGGAATTCCAGGAATATTGTCTACTGCATCACCCCACATACCTAAAATATCAATGACCTGTTTGATATCGGTAATTTCCCAACGTTTTAAAACTTCTGGTACACCCAAAATTTCAAAATCGTTGCCCATGCGTGCGGGTTTGTAAATAAAAATATGCTCACTAACTAATTGTCCGAAATCTTTGTCGGGAGTCATCATGTATACATCAAAGCCTTCTTGTTCTGCCTTTTTAGCCAATGTGCCAATTACATCATCAGCTTCATATCCATCCCTAATTAAAAGCGGAATTCGCATGGCCTCGGTAACTTTTAAGATATATGGAAGTGCTTTAGTAATATCTTCAGGCTGTTCGTCTCTGTGCGCCTTATAATGCTCATATTCATCATGGCGGGCTGTTGGTGCCGATGTATCGAAACTTACCCCAATATGTGTTGGTTTTTCTTTTTTTAATACATCTAACAAAGTATTCACGTAGCCAAAGATGGCCGATGTGTTAAAACCATAAGACGTGATTCTAGGATTCTTGCTAAAAGCGAAATAGGCACGGTAAACCAAAGCCATACCGTCTAATAAAAATAATTTTTTGCGTTGCTGCATGCTTCAAAAGTAGGAATACCGCTGCAATACACAAATAATAAAAGTGTGTTGTTGATTAATTCGGGGTAATTGTTTTGATAATGATGTATTATCTTTGCAGTAAATTAGTTTCTGCACAATGATTTCCGATAAATACATGAAACGTGGCGTTTCCTCTCAAAAAGAAGATGTACACGCTGCCATTAAAAATATTGATAAGGGGTTATTTCCTCAAGCTTTTTGTAAAATTGTTCCTGATTTTTTAGGGGGTGATGCTGCGTATTGTAACTTAATGCATGCCGATGGTGCAGGTACCAAAAGTAGTTTAGCTTACTTATATTGGAAAGAAACGGGCGACTTAAGCGTTTGGAAAGGCATTGCACAAGATGCAATTGTGATGAATACAAATGATTTATTAGCAGCGGGTGTTTACCAAGACATTTTAATTTCAAGCACAATTGGCAGAAACAAAAATTTAATTCCAGGAGAGGTTATTCAAACCATTATTGAAGGTACGGAAGAATTTATTGAAATGCTGCGCAGTTACGGAGTAAATATACATTCTACAGGAGGAGAAACAGCTGATGTGGGTGATTTGGTGCGCACCATCATTGTTGATAGTACAGTTACAGCTCGTACAAAACGCAACAGCATTATCGATAATAAGAACATTAAGCCTGGTGATGTGATTGTTGGTTTTGCTGGTTTCGGACAAACCACTTATGAAAAAGAATACAATGCAGGCATGGGTAGTAATGGGCTTACCATGGCTCGGCATGATATACTTTCTGCGCATTACAAAAATGTAACAGAAAGTTTCGATCAATTGGTGCCTGATGAATTGGTATACACAGGAGGGTTGAAATTAACTGATAAAGTTGATGGTCACCCTTTAAACGTAGGTAAAATGATATTATCACCAACACGCACTTTTTCGCCAATCATTAAACAGGTATTTGATCATTATTTTAATGAAATACATGGTATGATACATTGCACCGGTGGTGCACATACCAAGGTTTTGCATTACACCAACGGGTTACGTTTTGTTAAAGACAACCTATTCGCTACTCCACCATTATTTAAAATGATTCAGTCGCAAAGTGGTAGTGATTGGCACGAGATGTACAAAGTATTTAATATGGGTAGTTTGATAGAGTTTTATGTTAACGAAAAAACCGCTGATGGGTTGATTCAACTAGCAAAATCATTTGGTATTGATGCTCAGGTTATTGGGCATGTAGAGTTGGCAGATAAAAAGGAAGTTATTGTTAAATCTGCTCACGGAACATTTACCTATTAAAAGCCATAATTTATATCGTAAAACTTAATCATAACTGCTGTTATCTTCAGGCTAAATTCCTATCTTGCAGCCTGTTTTTAACCTTCGAAATATGAAAATATTAGTAACAGGGGGGGCTGGGTTTATTGGCTCGCACACGGTAGTTGAACTGCAGCAAGCAGGATACGATGTGGTAGCCATTGATAATTTTGAGAACTCTAGTCCGCAAGTAGTAGATAACATTAAAAAAATATCGGGTAAACCTTTTGATTTTATAAAAGTTGACATCAGAGACAAACATGCACTAAATGACGTTTTTGTAACACATCCTGATATAAAAGCGGTTATACATTTTGCAGCTTATAAAGCAGTTGGTGAGTCGGTTGAAAAACCATTGGCCTATTACGAAAACAATGTTGGTGGCACATTAAATCTGGTGCAAGCCATGCAAGCTCATGGTGTTCAAAATTTAGTATTTTCATCAAGTTGCACGGTTTATGGCGATGTAAAAGGTGATGCACTTCCAATTACAGAAAGTTCTCCTGTAGTAAAGGCAAACTCGCCATACGGTAATACCAAAAAAATTGGTGAAGAGTTTTTGTTTGATGTAGCTAAATCATCCACTACTAAAATTGTTGCCTTACGTTACTTTAATCCAATTGGAGCACACGATAGCGCCTTAATAGGAGAGTTACCCAATGGAGTTCCTAATAATTTAATTCCGTTTGTAACTCAAACAGCCATAGGAATGCGTGAGAAACTGACCATTTTTGGTAACGATTATCCTACACGAGATGGCAGCTGTATTCGTGATTATATTCATGTGGTAGATTTAGCAAAAGCACATGTAAAAGCAATCGAGTTTTTAAATACCCATACAGACCAATATGCTGTTTTTAATATAGGTACTGGAAATGGTAATACTGTGCTAGAAGTATTAGCTGCCTTTGAAAAAGTAAGCGGTAAGAGACTAAATTATGTATTTGGTCCGCGCAGAGAAGGGGATGTGGTACAAATTTTTGCCTCATGCGATAAAGCATCGAATATTTTGGGATGGAAAGCAGAAAGAAGCCTGGAAAATGCACTCGAAACCGCTTGGAAATGGGAGTTGCATTTACAAGCTTTAAAAGGAGCTAACCAATAATTTGTTTAAAATTATATATTGCTATTAATAATAAGGGCGTTTAGTTAGCTGTTGTCTAACTGTAAATGACCATTTATAACTAATAATTTGCACCATTAAATGTGCACAATAAGTATTGAATAACATGACGAATAAAAAAATTTTAATCACCGGAGGTGCAGGTTTTATTGGGTCTCACGTAGTAAGATTGTTTGTAAACAAGTACCCCGATTGTCATATTTATAATTTAGATAAACTCACCTATGCAGGTAACCTTAAAAACATTACCGATATAGAAAATGCACCTAATTACACTTTTATTAAAGCAGATTTAGTTGATGCTACCGAAATAAACAAGTTGTTTGATAAATATGGATTTACAGACGTTATCCATTTAGCTGCCGAAAGCCATGTAGACAGAAGTATTACTAATCCTATGGACTTTGTAATGACTAATGTAGTAGGTACGGTAAACTTATTAAATGCTGCCAAAACTGCCTGGAAAGACAACATGAGTGATAAGCTATTCTACCATGTATCTACTGATGAGGTTTATGGTAGCTTACATGATGATAGTTTCTTCTTGGAAAGTACACCATACGACCCTCAAAGCCCATATAGTGCAAGTAAAGCAGCCAGCGATCACTTTGTAAGGGCTTATCATAACACCTATAAAATTCGTGTGGTAATAAGTAACTGCTCAAATAACTACGGCCCAAATCAGTTCCCAGAAAAATTAGTTCCACTTTTTATCAATAACATCAGAAACAATAAGCCATTACCAGTTTATGGTAAAGGGGAGAATGTACGTGATTGGTTGTATGTTGTTGATCACGCGCGTGCAATTGATGATGTTTTTCATAAGGGCAGTGTTGGTGAAACATATAATATTGGTGGCTTTAACGAGTGGACCAATATAGACCTGATAAAAGTAATTTGTAAGGCAATGGATAAGCGTTTGGGCAGACAAGAAGGTGAATCGGAGAAGTTGATTAGTTATGTAACCGACCGTGCAGGTCATGATTTACGTTACGCCATTGATGCCAATAAAATTATGAATGAATTGGGCTGGAAACCATCGCTACAATTTGAAGAAGGTATTGAAAAAACAATAGATTGGTACATGGATAACCAACAATGGATGGACGAAGTTACCAGTGGTGATTATCAAAACTACTACAATAAAATGTATGCTAGCCATTAGTTTTAGCCATAAAATTGCGTAATTAAAATATAAAAAGTAGTTTAGTACACTTTATTAGCGCGCTAAACAAATAGAAAACAACCAAATGAAGGGAATAATTTTAGCAGGAGGTAGCGGTACACGTTTACACCCATTAACACTTGCTGTTAGTAAACAATTAATGCCTGTTTACGATAAACCAATGATTTATTATCCGTTATCAGTGCTTATGTTAGCAGGTATTCGTGAAGTATTAATCATTTCAACACCGCATGATTTACCTGGTTTTAAAAAGTTATTAGGTGATGGAAGTCAAGTGGGTTGTAGGTTTGAGTATGCCGAACAACCAAGTCCTGATGGTTTAGCACAGGCATTTGTAATAGGCGAACAATTTATAGGTAAAGATAAAGTTGCCCTTGTTTTGGGGGATAACATATTTTTTAGCGCTGGTTTAAGCCAATTGTTAAAAGAAAATAATGATCCTGATGGTGGTGTTGTTTTTGCTTACCATGTTAACGACCCAGAAAGATATGGCGTGGTTGAGTTTGACGAACATATGAATGCGTTAAGTATTGAAGAAAAACCAACAGATCCTAAATCTAACTATGCGGTTCCGGGCTTATATTTTTATGATAACGAAGTTGTAGAAATTGCTAAAAATATTAAGCCATCACCTAGAGGTGAGTACGAAATAACAGATGTTAACCGTGTTTATTTGGAGCGTAAAAAATTAAAAGTAGGTGTTTTAAAGCGTGGAACCGCCTGGCTTGATACAGGAACATTTGCATCGTTGATGCAAGCTGGGCAATTTGTACAAGTATTGGAAGAGCGCCAAGGTTTAAAAGTAGGCTGCATAGAAGAAATAGCCTATAAAAATGGTTGGATAACAAGTGAACAATTAGTGGTAGAGGCCCAGAAACTTTTAAAAAGTGGTTACGGTCAATATTTAATGAATTTAATTAAGAAAAAGTAAAAATAGCTATATGAACGAGCAGCACGAAGCGCTAAATAAATTCTGTTATCAGATTAATTACGCAATTAATAATTACCAACCTCACGGCCTAAAAGCAAC
>JBILPP010000278.1:0-3146 GCA_044373765.1 Bacteroidia bacterium | reverse complement strand
CATCCCAAACCAATGGTGAGTTAAAATTAACCCATAATGTACCAAATGCATTTGGAAGTGGGATTGGCCAATATGCGACCCAAGGGCGACCCATGTGAGAAAGAATAAACGAAGCCGCACACAATACAGCAAAGATGGTCATTGCTTCAGCCGAACGGTTAATAGACATGCGCCATTTTTGACGGAACAACAATAGTACCGCTGAAATAAGCGTACCAGCGTGACCAATACCTACCCAAAATACGAAGTTGGTGATATCAAATGCCCAACCTACAGTTTTGTTTAAGCCCCAAACCCCTAAACCTGTTAAAAAGGTGTAAGTACTTGCAGCAATCCAAATACCAAGCACAATAGCTGATATCGTGAACCCTATCCACCAGCCTTTTGAGGCTTTATTTTCCATTGGGCGCAAAATATCACGCGTTACATCTGCGTAGGTTTTGCCACCTGTTACTAATGGTTCTCTTATTGGAGATTCGTATGACATGTGTTATATTTTTTTAATTACCAGAATTTAATTAATGAGCGTGTTCCGCATTAGCGTGAGCTGCCGTATCATGTTTTGCCTCTTCATGTCCTGCATGACCTGGAGCAGTAGTTGAATGTTCAGTGTGTCCACCGGCCAAGTTTTCATCTACATTTCGGATTTTTGTCATGTAAGAAACAGAAGGCTGTACGTTATACTCTTCTAATAAAACATAGCTACGTTCGTTGTTAAACAATTTAGCGATTTCACTATTTTTATCGTTTACATCACCAAATATGATAGCATCCGCAGGGCAAGATTGTTGACAAGCTGTTTTAACATCACCATCTTTTACTTTACGGTTTTCTAATTTTGCTTGTAATTTACCTGCTTGTATGCGTTGGATACAGAATGAACATTTTTCCATAACCCCACGAGAACGAACGGTAACATCAGGATTGATAACCATACGACCTAAATCGTTGTTCATATAGAAATCAAACTCATCGTTTTCACGGTATTTAAACCAGTTAAAACGTCTTACCTTATATGGGCAGTTGTTTGCGCAATAACGCGTACCAACACAACGGTTATAAGCCATGTGATTTAAACCTTCAGAGCTATGTACTGTTGCTAATACCGGACAAACAGTTTCGCAAGGAGCATGACCGCAATGTTGACACATTAATGGTTGGAAAGCTACGCGAACGTTTTCAAAATCGGTATCCCCGTTAATTAAGCCCTCTTCGCTACCTTTTAACATGTTACCTGCTAAACCAGCTTCACGGGTTAATTTTTTACCTTTTTCATCTTTAAAGCTGTAGTAACGATCAATACGAATCCAGTGCATTTCGCGACTGTTTAAGATTTCTTGACGACCAACTACAGGTACATTGTTTTCAGCATTACAACTTACCACGCACGAACCACAACCTGTACATGAGTTTAAGTCAACAGCCATTGCCCAACGATGCCCCTTACTATCATGCTCATCCCACAAAGTAATAATGTGTGCATGTTTGTGATTACCCGCTTTAGGATCTTTAACAAATTCACCTAAAGAAGCTTCACGAATAATATCACGACCTTCAATGGTATGGTGAGTTTGTGTTTGAGGTAATTCGTAACCATCACCAGATTTTTCTACAATAACATCAGCCGCAGTGTATACAAATGTTTTACCATTGAAACTAACTGCTGTGTATGCATTTTTTCCGACATTAGCTCCAACACGTCCTCCTGCAGTACGTCCATAACCCAAGGCTATTGAAATCGTATCGCGAGCTTGACCAGGTTGAACCAACACAGGAATTTTTTCAATAACACCTGTTTTAGTTTTAATGGTAATTACATCACCATCTTTTAAGCTTAACTTATCGGCTGTTACTTTTCCAATAGCAGCGTAATTATCCCAACATACTTTAGAAATTGGATCAGGCATTTCTTGCAACCAAGGATTGTTTGCATAACGGCCGTCACCTATACCTACTTTAGTGTATAAGCTTAATTCTACTTTATCTTTATTTGAAGTGTATGCCTTATATGCAGCATTAACTGCATCTTGAGGAAGTACATTAGTTGTATAAGCAACAGGAGTTTTCATTGATGAAGTAAAACCATCATGCAACGCCTTGTTCCAACCAGCTTCGCCACCTAAAGCGGCAGTCCAATTGTTTTTAACAAAAGTATAGTAATCGGTAAAGTTACCTGACCAACGTAAAAAGCTTTCTGAGGCTTGACGCGTATTAAATACCGGAGAAATGGTTGGTTGCATTAAACCAATAAAACCTACACGGGTTTCAACATCACCCCACGACTCTAAGAAATGGTTATCAGGAGCATGGAATTTACAAAGCGCAGTAGTTTCATCTGCAACACTGTTTGTGCTTATTGATACTGTAGCTTTCTTAATACCTGCAATTAATTTATCTGCAGCGTAGTAATTGTATGCAGGATTTGAATTAAAGAAGATGACTGCATCTGCAGCACCGCTATTTAACTCACTAACAAACAATTCGAAAGCAGCGTCATTACCACCTGTTTGGTTGCTGTAATTATCTAAATCGATAGTAGTACCAATGTTGCCAAGTACACTGTTGATTGCGTTTACAATTAATTGATCAGCTAGGTTATTTGTACCACAAACTACGATAGAAGCACCACGATTAGCCCAAAGTTCTTTGGCAGAATTTTCTACCATATTTACTGCAAATTCAACATCACCAGGTGAAGTTAATTTTGCGGCACCTGCTAAAGCAGCCACTTTGTTATATAAACTAATTAAGGCAACGCTCGTAGCACTTGGCTTTAATGGAACACGCACATCAGCATTTGAACCAGTTAACGATAGGTTAGATTCAAATTGGTAATGACGGCTCATGGTTTTAGCACCATTGTTGGTGGTACCAACTTTACGGTTTTTAACCCATTGTTTAGTATATTCTACTGGAGAGATCCAAGTTCCTAAGAAATCAGCACCAAAACTTACTATTGTTTTTGCTTTATCAAATTGGTAACCTGGAATAACAGCTTTACCAAAAGATTGTCCGTTGGCTTCTATTATTGCACTGTATGATACTGGCTCGTAAACAATATGCTTGGTTTGCGGATATTTTACTGTAAATGCTGCAATTGCTTTTTTGGTAGAAGGACTATTAACTGCACCCGAAATAATACGGAT
>JBILPP010000029.1:0-10950 GCA_044373765.1 Bacteroidia bacterium | reverse complement strand
AGCCGTTTTTGATCAATTGAAAAAAAAGCAAATTACGGTTGATGAAGTAACGCTTCATGTAGGTGCCGGAACATTTAAGCCGGTTAAAGCAGAGGTGCTGGCTGATCATGAAATGCATGAAGAAACACTTTATGTAGAATTATCAACTCTAAAAAATATTTCAGCATCCTTACAAGCTAAAAATACACTTGTGGTTGTTGGTACAACCAGTATGCGAACACTAGAAAGTTTGTTTTGGCATGGTGTAAAAATATGCTTGAATAAAGCGGGGCGTGAGGTGGAAATAAAACAATGGGATGCTTACGAGTTGGAGCTAGGTCATATTACGCCTCTTCAATCTGTCACAGCTATTATAGAAAAAATGGAAACGGATAATGAAAACGTTTTGGTTGGCAGTACGCAAATTATTTTGGCTCCGGGTTATCAATTTAAGTTGGTTGATGCATTGATTACCAATTTTCATCAACCCGAAAACACATTGATATTATTGATAGCAGCCTTTGTGGGCAAAGATTGGCGCAAAATTTACGAGTACGCCTTAACCAATAATTATAGGTTTTTAAGTTATGGCGATAGTTCGTTGTTGTTTAAAAACGATGTTATGGAAGTAGAGTAACATTACCCATTTTGGTATATGTTTTAAGTATTTTGTTTTGGTATCCTTGATAGGTTATTTGGTAAACATAAGCATTACTTGCTGCAGTCTTTCCATTTATTATTCCATCCCAACCAAAGTTTACATCATTAGAGGTGAAAATTAATTGTCCCCAACGGTTGTAAATCTTCAGTTCGTAAGTCACCACATCTCTACCAACAGGTAAAAACACATCGTTATTCCCATCATTATTTGGGGTAAAAACATTTGGTATATGTAATATCACTCCACATTTCCTTTTTACTTTGGTATCATCATTTCCAATACAGCCGTTGTTGTCGGTAACTTTTATAAAATAATCGCCTACTTGTTTAACAATAATCCATTGTGTGGTATCATTGGTAGGAGTCCATTTGTAGGTAGTAAAACCTTCACCTGCATCAAGCTTTACAATTTCTTTTTCATCCTCGCATAAAAAATATTCGCTTCCTAATTGTGTAATAATATCAGGATGGTTTTTAATTAAAATAGTATCAGAGTTTGTGCAATTTCCGTTGCTGGCAATAAGCCAAATTTTGCCTATTTGTTTTGTTGTAATGTTAGATGATGTTTGCCCTGTGCTCCACAAATATTTTTCGCAAAGTGGTCCGGATAGGTTAATGTTATTGTTTTTACAAGTTAAAGTATCTTCAGGGAAATCTATTGTCGGCACTTCTTTTATGCTTATGCTATCAATCAATTCAACATCTTGCCCACATCTAAATATATGAAGTGTAATTTTAAACTTACCCGCTTGACTAAAACGGTAACTTGGGTTAATTAGGGTTGATGCACTAGGAGTGGTATCATGAAATATCCAACTCAACGAATCGAACGGATTGGATGTGTTAAATGAAAAGTTGGTTACAGAACCCTTGCATGTATTTGTAACTTTAAAAATACTGTCGGATAGTGGGCTGTTTGCTTGTGTTCCTGTTACAAATGCAGGAAGTTCAAATTGTGCAGCTCGGTTTTTACCTATTCCATCATCTAGGGTAAAATAAGTTGTTCTGTAGTTACATGCGCCAGCAAGTTGATTGGGATTTAATATGGCATCAATTCTTTTGCCTGGTATACCATTGTCGTGAGTGGCAATGTATATTCTACCATCGGGACCAAGCCTCATGATATTGAAGTTTTCTTGTGAGGTGTTAATGAAATAACTGTTTTGATAATTAGTGCCATAGTATTGCACCAATTGGCTTAACTGCACACTGTAGGAAATATACAATTTGCTATCATCAGGCGAAAAGGCAATACCAAATGCATTTTGCCAAATAGGTTCTTTGGATAATTCAATTGGGTTTGAAAATTGGCCACATGTGCGGTCGAAATCAAACACCTCAGCTTTGGCATCATTACCAACGTAATGGGTTACGGCTATTTTATTGCCTTGGTTTGAGCCCACCATATCACCATATGTATTTACAATTAACCCTGCTGTCGAATAAACAGGTTCGTTTGATACGCCTGAGGCATCAACCAAATGTGCTTTAAAACGGTTGGAGTTTAATTCGTGCGTTATAATCCAATAGGCTTGAGTATACCGGTGCCTGATAGCTGTTACTTGTTTTACGTTATTGCTTGATATGCTTTGGGCGGCCGTAATCACTTCCCCATCTCCGCCTTGGCGGCTCATATCAATAATTACAAATTGTAAAGAGGCTATATCACCAATAAAAAATACGTAGTATTTATTTACGCTACCAGGCATTGGCGTAATCACAACATCTCCTGTTGGCGATGCAGATGTAATATTTCCATTTACCATAAGAACGTGTTTATGGTTCCATACGTTAACTCCATCGCTGTAAAATAATAACTTTCCTGTGTTTGGGTCAGAGATAGACGCTGTTTTTCCGTATGTATTTTGTGGGTTATCAAATTTAGGTTGTGCTACACCTGTTTCAAAACTTACAGCTGCATAGCGACCAAAGTACCAGTTGTATTCGCTTTTTTGAGCGTGGAGGCTCTGAATTAACCCCAGCAAGCAAAACAGAGATAATCTTTTTATACTCATTAATACAATGTTAGACTAAGTTTTGTATATTTAGTTATTTTGGTTGATGAGGTATTTATTTCGGAGTTGGTATAAGTGGGCTCCAATTCTAGTATTGTTGCTTGTTTTTTAACAGCGGAAAAAATGTGGAAAACAAACTTGTAAATGCATCTTACTAAGTTAGGTTAACAAGCTAATTGAGCGTACTTTTACGTTTTAATTGTAAGCATTTATATATGTCAGATAGTTCAATGGAAAACAAAGGGAATTACGGTGCCGATAACATACAGGTACTAGAGGGTTTAGAAGCTGTTAGGAAACGTCCTGCAATGTATATTGGTGATATTGGCACAAGGGGTTTACACCATTTGGTTTATGAGGTTGTAGATAACTCAATTGACGAAGCATTAGCTGGGCACTGTAAAAACATTCATGTTACCATTCATACAAATAATGCGGTTAGTGTTTTAGATGATGGTAGAGGTATACCTACTGGTATGCATGCCAAAGAAGGCAAATCTGCATTAGAGGTTGTAATGACAGTTTTGCACGCTGGTGGTAAATTCGATAAAGATACATACAAAGTTTCGGGTGGTTTACACGGAGTAGGTGTTAGTTGTGTGAACGCATTATCTACTTTATTGCGCGCCACTGTATACCGTGAAGGTAAAATCTTCCAACAAGAATATAGTTGCGGTAAACCCCTTTACGATGTTAAAGTAGTTGGTGAATCAACTTCTAACGGAACCTTGATTTATTTCGAGCCTGATGCAAGTATTTTTACCATAACAGAGTATAAATTTGACACCTTGGCTGCGCGTATGCGTGAACTATCTTATCTTAACCGTGGTATTCGCATAAATATTAAAGATGAGCGTGCTGATGAGTCGGGTAACCTGCGCGAAGAAACTTTTTTTAGCGAAGGCGGTTTAAAAGAGTTTGTAAATTACCTTGATGGAACACGTGATAAAATTTTACCTGAACCAATTTATGTTGAAGGTGAAAAAAATGGAGTACCTGTTGAGGTGGCCATGATTTACAATAGTGGTTACACAGAAAACTTGCATAGTTATGTAAATAACATCAATACCCACGAAGGTGGTACACACGTTGCTGGTTTCCGTAGGGCATTAACACGTACTTTAAAATCTTATGCCGAAAAAGAAGGCATGTTTAAAAACTTAAAGTTTGAAATAGCTGGAGATGATTTCCGTGAAGGTTTAACGGGAGTTATTTCTGTAAAAGTTCAAGAGCCTCAATTTGAAGGTCAGACCAAAACTAAATTAGGTAACAGCGATGTTACTGGCGCGGTTGATCAGTGCGTGGGTGAGATGCTAAACAACTACTTGGAAGAAAACCCTAAAGAGGCCAAGTTAATTGTACAGAAAGTAATATTAGCCGCTACTGCCCGTCATGCTGCTAAAAAAGCGCGTGAGATGGTACAACGTAAGGGTGTTATGAGCGGAGGAGGTTTACCCGGCAAATTAGCAGATTGCGCAGAATCAGATCCTGCAATATGTGAACTTTATTTGGTTGAGGGAGACTCGGCAGGTGGAACAGCAAAACAAGGTCGTAATCGTGCTACCCAAGCTATTTTACCGCTACGTGGTAAAATTCTAAATGTTGAGAAAGCATTAGAACATAAAATATATGAGAATGAAGAGATAAAAAACATGTTTACCGCCTTAGGAGTTAGCATAGGTACTGCCGATGATAACAAAGCGTTAAACATGGATAAATTACGTTACCATAAAATTGTAATTATGACGGATGCTGACGTGGATGGTAGCCATATCCGTACATTGATATTAACCTTGTTCTTCCGTTACATGAAAGAGCTAATTGAGTTTGGTTATATTTACATTGCTCAACCACCTTTATACCTTGTTAAAAAAGGAAAAGAAGAAGAGTACTGCTGGACAGAACCACAACGTGAAGAGGCAGTAATGCGTTTAGCAAAAGGAGGAAACCCAGAGAGTGTAGGTATACAACGTTATAAAGGTTTGGGTGAAATGAATGCAGAACAATTATGGAGCACAACCATGGATCCGGAAAGACGCACACTTAAAAAAGTAACACTTGATAGTGCTGCAGAAGCCGATCGTATATTCAGCATGTTGATGGGTGATGAAGTTCCCCCTCGCAGAGAGTTTATTGAAGCCAATGCGAAGTACGCAAATATTGACGCTTAAGTAAGCCGGTTTTCCCTCCCGAGTATCATGAGGGTTGAACATAAGTTTTGAATTTATGTTCGCATATATTAAAAATCCTGCATTGAGTAATTGATGCAGGATTTTTTAGTTTAGTTTTTTACTATCGTGTCACTCTCTACCACTCCATCTCTTAATCTAACAATGCGGTGAGCCCTTCGAGCAATGTCTTCTTCGTGGGTTACTATAATTACCGTGTTGCCTTCTTCGTGTATTTTTTCCATCAACTCCATAATTTCATAACTTGTTTTGGTATCTAAATTACCCGTAGGTTCATCGGCCAAAATAATGGAAGGGTTATTAATTAAAGCCCTTGCAATGGCCACACGCTGGCGCTGTCCACCACTTAACTCGTTAGGTTTATGGTCTGTTCTGTCTGCAAGGCCAACACTTTCTAAGGTTTTTAAAGCACGTTCGTTACGTTCAGTTCGGCTGTAACCTGCATAAACCAATGGTAACGCAACATTATCTAACGCGGTACTGCGTGGTAATAAATTAAACGTTTGAAAAACAAACCCAATTTCCTTATTGCGTATTTCTGCTAGTTCATCATCATCCATTTGGCTCACATCTTGTTCGCTTAGCCAGTATTTTCCAGCACTAGGAGTATCAAGGCAACCCACTATATTCATTAATGTAGATTTACCCGAACCAGATGGACCCATCAAAGCCACATACTCTCCTTTATTTATTATTAGATTAATCCCGCGCAGTGCTTGCACCTCAACATCTCCAATTTTAAAATAACGTTTTATGTTTTCCAGCTTAATTACTTCCTGTGTCATTTGGCTATTTTAATAGGTGATTTATTTAATGTCAAGCAAAGTGTGTTCAACGGTAACTTTAAACTCTTGAGGATTTAAGTAACCAGATACCAAACTCGTTTTTTTATTTTTTGTATTGATAAACATGGTGGCCGGATAACCTCTTATCTGGTTGTTGCTGATAATGTCCCTTAGTCCCTTACCATTGTAATCTTTCCCTTCAAAATTATAAACCACATTAGGTGTTTCTGGATTAAACTTTATAGGTACAAAGTTTTGATTAACCAATGCTGCAATCTCACTTTTAGCGTATGTTTCGCGGTCCATGACTTTACACCACCCGCACCAGTCGGTGTATACATCAACCATCATTATTTTTTTCTTTTTTACAGCTAATTTGTAACCTGTATTGAAATCAAGCCACTTAATTTCTTCGGCTGTTTTAAAAGAGTTGGTAATGATAAATAGGGCAAAGAATAATATAACAGATGGTTTTTTCATGGCAATTTTAATGATGCACTTTTATTAAACGAAAATAGGGATGTTTTTTTGAATTTACTTGAAATTAAATAAGGGATAATCACGGTGAGCACAATGGAGGCATGAAGGGTAAAGCGTGCGCAGAGGACGCAGAGGAAAGCCTTCGGCATAGCGTGTTTAACTGCTAAGGTTCCATAGTGCAAATTAGGGCAAGGAAGACTTCCGTATTTTTGGGGTATTGTGCGCAGCGTGTAACAGATAACTCGCATTGAACGATGTGGTTATTCCAATCGGGGAAGAGGCGCTTTTAATGGTCCTTACAATTATAATTTTTTCTAAATGTAAATTTTGGGTGTAATTAGTTACCTATAAATTGCGTTATTTACAACTTGAACTAAAAAATCTTAACCTAATTGTGAAACAACTACTTATTACGCTGTTGCTTTGCGGTATGCTGCACCATGTTAAAGCGCAGCAGTCCTCAATTTTAAAAGGCGTTCTACAAGATACTTCCGACTTTAAGTCGGTAGCATATGCCAGCATACTTGCCATTAACCCTGCAGACTCTGTGTTACTTAAGTTTATCTACGCATCAGATAAAGGTGTGTTTGAGTTAAAAGGTCTTCCACCTGTTAAAATTCGGTTATTAATTACAAGACCAGGCTTTGCCGATTATGAAGATTTTGTGACGTTAAGCGAAGGACAAATAACAGATGTAGGTGTAATTAATATGTTATCTAAATCAACCCTATTAAAGGAAGTGATTATAAAAGATAGGGTTGATGCCATAAGAATTAAAGGTGATACTACAGAGTTTTTGGTTGATAGTTTTTTAACCAATAAAAATGCCAATGTGGAGGATTTGATGAAACGTTTGCCTGGCATACAGGTAGATAAGGATGGCAAAATAACGGCACAAGGTAAAGAAGTTAAGAAGGTATTGGTCGATGGTGAGGAGTTTTTTGGTGACGACCCTACCATTGCTACCAAAAATATAAAAGCTACACAGGTAGAAAGTGTTCAGGTGTTTGATAAAAAAAGTGATCAGGCAACTATATCAGGTATAGATGACGGGATTAAGGAAAAAACAATCAATCTGAAATTAAAAGAGGATGCTAAAAAAGGGTATTTCGGTAAGGCTAGTGCAGGTGCTGGCACTGATAGCCGATATGAGCATGATGCGATGTTAAATAGGTTTAACAAAAAGCAAAAAATGTCGGCTTATGGTGCCATGAGCAATACCAATAAAACAGGTCTAAATTGGGACGATATGCAGAAGTTTGGTGGTTCAGAAGGGTTTGAGTATTCTAGTGGTGATGAGGGGAACAGTATAACGTATTATAGCCGTTCGGATAATGAATTTGATGGAATAGGTATACCACAAACTTGGTACGTTGGTGCACATTATAGCGATAAAAAGAAAAATGATAAGCACGGTTATGCATTTAATGCATCACACAAAGAAATGAATGTACGCGGTTTTGATGATAATTTTACCCAATACATTTTGCCTGACACTTTTTATTTTAACCGTCAGCGCAACGACATTAACAATTTTAGAAAAGGCAATACATTTTCTACCCATTATAATTTGGCTTTAGATTCTTTTACAACAATTAAGATAAAACTAAATGCAGCGCAAAGCGAGTTTAATAGGTTAAGTATTTTTCAGTCGGAAAATAGAAACGAATTGCGCTCATTGGTTAATTCAAACAAAAGAACAACGAGTGAAATAGGACAAAAAGAGGAATTGAATAGCAGTATTAATTTTATTAGGAAATTTAAATTGCAAGGGCGTAGTTTATCTATAGGGTTTACTCAAAATTATCAAGCCCAAGACAAAGACGGTTTTTTAAATTCTGATATTAAAATTTATACCAACGATACTAATTTTGAATCCAGCAATATTGACCAAAAAAAGTTAACCAATTCAATTCAAGAAAACTATAGTGGAAGCACTACCTATACCGAACCTTTCGGGAAAAAGTTTTTTGTCATAACAGATTACGCAATTAATGTGAACAGAGATAAAAGTACGCTGCTAACCTTAGCGAAATCAGGTGGTTCAGATTACAACCAACAATTAGACTCGTTAAGTAACGACTTTTTGTATAACACGATCATAAACCGTGGTGGTGTATCATTTAAATACCAACATAAAAAAGTTACCTCAAGTATTGGTGCGCGCATATCGCATACAGATTTACGTCAGAATAATTTGGTAACAGACAGCATAAGAAATCAGGTGTTTGTTAACTATTTCCCTTCAGCACGTTTTAGTTATAAATTAGGTACCAGTTCATCCTTTGAGGTAAGTTATAATGGTAGAACACGTCAGCCAAGTTTACAGCAAATTCAGCCTTTAATAGACAACACTAACCCCCTTGATATTTACATAGGTAATACAGGATTGGTGCAAAGCTTTTCCAATAGTTATGAGGCGCGCTATAATTCATACAAACCAATAAAAGGTTCGGGAATTTGGAGCAGTTTAAGGTATAGTAATACGTATAGTGATTTTGCTCAAAAAAGTAATGTGACTACTGACGGCAAAAGAACATATCAAACGGTTAATGTTGATGGCAACTATGCTCTGAATGGGAGTTTTTACCATTATTTTCAAACCAAAAAAACAGGACTGTCATTTAACAACAACTTTAATTTCTCGCAAAATCGTTATGCAAATTTCGTAAATGACATGAATAACATCAATATCAACAATTCATTAGGTTTAGGCACAAGTATAAGTAAAGAAAAGGATGATGTTTACTATATAAGTATAGAAGCTGATTGGGATTATACCCGCTCCGAAACTAGTGTGAGACCTGATGTTGTAACTGACTATTGGATCAGTGAGTATACTTTTTCTTCGGAGTTGTATTTACCTAAAAAGTTTGTGTTTTCAACGGATGTAACGCATACAAGGCGTCAGCCAACATCTGATTTTGATAAGGCTATTAATACCACCATCATTAATTTAAAAATTAAGAAAAAGTTTACAGAGAAAGAAAACTGGCATTTAGGCTTAGCGGTAAGAGATTTATTAAATGAGAATATAGGATTTAGTAGAAATGCCAGTAGCAATTTCATTAATGAAAACGTACACACTGTTTTACGTAGGTATTTTCTGTTATCGATTACTTATAACTTTACAAGCGCCAATAAAAATGAAAATAAAAAATAAAAAATTACTATTGGGCTTATCCGTTACGTTGTTTTTGCTGCAGGATGTAAGTTCACAACAAATCATGCTTAACGGCAAGATAACTTACGAGCGTAAATACAGTATAATTAAAGATTTGGAGGAGCAAAATGCAGATGAGGAAGAAAATACTTGGTTTGAGCAGATGAAAAAAAATTTACCGAAATACAAAATCGATTTTTTTGAGCTAACCTTTAGTAAGAAGCAAATTATATATAATACACTACAAGAAGATGAAAACCCGATGTTGCGCTGGTACAAAACCATTACAGAGGTATCGCAAAAAACGATCTTTGATAGTGATAGTACATGGGCTAATAGAACCGTTTATGATAAAACCTATTTGGTATCGGACTCTATATCAAAACCCATTTGGAAACTAACAGGGGAGTACCGCGAAATAGCTGGTTTTACTTGTCGCAAGGCAACTACCATTATTTACGATTCGGTTTATGTCATCGCATTTTATACTGATGCCATTCCATTAAGCGGTGGTCCGGATTTTTTTGCAGGATTGCCGGGGATGATTTTAGGTGTTGTAATCCCTCGATTGCATACAACCATTTTTGCCACTAAGATAAATACGGCTACATTAAACGAAGATGATTTTGTTTTTAAAACCCCCAAGAAGGCTTTAAAAGTGAACAGAGAAGGTTACAGAAAAGATTTATCTACCAATACTGAAAGATGGGGTAAATATGGAAATAGGTTTGTGTTAAAGGCTATGTTTTAAATATTGAAATGTGTGGCACAAAAAATCCCCGGATATACCAAGTATACCCGGGGATTTATATTTAATCTCGATTGATTATTTACTTTCTTTATCGCAGCAATCTTTTTTAGCTGAACTTTTGTGTGACTCCACACATTTATCATCACAGCTTTTTTTGCATGCTTCATCATCCTCACATCCTTTGGTACAGCCATCCATGCATTTGCCTTTCATTTCAGCACTGCACATTTCTTTGCATTTGGCTTCGTCAAATTTGCCATCAGCACCATACATACTTAAGCATTTTTCTTTTTGCTCTGGTGTGCATTTCATTTCATCGCAATAGGCAGCACACTCTTCTTTGGTCATGGTTTTGCATTTGCTTAATTCGCAATTGCCCATTTTCATATCACATGATGCATTGTCCATATCGCAACCGCCATCCATGTTTGCATGACATTCCATTTTCTCGCCATGCATCATTTTCTTATCAGCGCTACCACCTGTAACAGCAATATAAGGAGCAATAACTAAAGATACGATAGACATTAATTTAATTAAGATATTCATAGATGGGCCAGAGGTATCTTTAAAAGGATCACCTACTGTATCACCGGTAACAGATGCTTTATGTGGCTCTGATTTTTTGTAGAACATTTCGCCATTAATCATTACACCTTTTTCGAAAGATTTTTTAGCGTTATCCCAAGCACCACCTGCGTTGCTTTGGAAAATACCCATTAACACACCACTAACAGTAACACCTGCTAATAATCCGCCTAAAACTTCTGGGCCAAATATAAAACCAACAATTACAGGAGTAAGTAATGCAATAGCACCAGGCAACATCATTTCACGAATAGATGCTTTTGTTGAAATAGCAACACACTTTTCGTATTCAGGCTTAGCTTTATATTCCATAATACCCGGAATTTCACGGAACTGACGT
>JBILPP010000028.1:0-10967 GCA_044373765.1 Bacteroidia bacterium | reverse complement strand
TTTGGTTTGATGGAATGCCATTTGATTGTTCTACAAAAAATTGTGATAGGTTACTTTTGGTATTGTAGCCTTCCATAAAAATATTTTGCTGAAAATGATTGGTACGGTTATGCCCGAAAGAAAAGTTATAGTTGATAATCCCCTGATCAGCATCACCACTTAAGCCCGAATTAACTTTACTTAGCACCACGCCAAATGAAGGAATATTAAAATTGGTTCTGCTCTCATCTAAGCTATTACCCAGAAAAGTACCCGTTGTTAAAGTACCTGTTACAGCAGCTGATAAATGAAATTCATTTCTGCGATACAAACCTAATCCTGCCGGGTTTAGGTAAGTTGATGAATAATCTGCACCAACAGCACCAAAAGCTCCACCTAAACCTTGCGAGCGTGCAGTACCTAAATTATACTGTTGTGAATAGCGTAAAATATCTGATTCATTTTGGGCTTGCGCATAGCAACTTATAACCACCGCAGCCATCATTAATTTATACTTGTTCATTTTCGTGTTTATCATTAAGAATAAAGAAATAACCAATTAATTAACGTGGACGAGAACGTGGTGCACTTCCTCCGCCTGTGCTACCTCTGCTACCACCACTTGGCGGAGAAGATACTCCCCCACCGCTTCTTGATGGCGATGGACTGTAATTGCGCGGTGCAGGTGTAGTTTCGCGTGGCGCATCGTTGCTTCTAATGGTTGGCTCATCCCTTCTATTAGGGGTAGGCTGAGTATTATTTCTATTGTTTAAGTTAGGCCTTGAAGGTGCAACCTCACGAGGTTTTGGTGGCGCCACCTCTCTGTAATTGCGTTCTTGGTCAACACTTTTAGGATAGGTATTATAAGGCCTAGGAGTTGTATTTCTGTATTGATTAGGTGCAACATAAACTGGCTGCCCATCGCGATTAATTAATTGTGGATCATTGCCAGAACGAGGCATAATTACTTTACCTTGATTAGACTGTGGTGTTTGAGTTTGGTCTCCACGCGGCATAGATACCCTGCCTCCATCTGGATTCCTAGGCATGTTGGTTCCTGCACCATTACCTCTAGGACGAGAAATTTTAGCAGGTGTATTGTTTTCGTATTGATTATGCCCCCAGCCACCAACATAATGATGTGGCCTATTACCCCAACCATACCAATTGTTATAACCACCCCATCCCCACGGATTGTAACCCCACGAATTGTAACCCCATGAATTAAATCCCCAAGGACTGTTAAAACTATTCCATGGCGAACACCAATTGTTACCTCCCCAAAAAGGATCGTAAAAAGAATTGTAATGTGGCCAACCCATTCCGTAGCCTGTATTCCATCCGTTATTAAAGCCCATACCTATTCCCCATCCAGAAAAATTATTCCATCCAAAGGTTAAACTAGGTTGGCCCCATTGGTTAAAGCGGCCCGGATTATTAAAATAACCACCATAATTGCCTGCATATTGTCTACGTAGCAGGCTTGCTTCGTTCGCTAATTCTTCATCACCCGAATAAGGCACCGTGCTCAGAAAGCCATCATTGTTTGAAATAACACCTACATCTTGAGATTCTTGAGAGGCTTTATATCTCTGATAACCATCAGCAGCATTCGGGTTGGTATAATCTTTTCCATCATTATCCGGGTTAGATTGGTATTCTTGTTCAATCTGATTTCCGTTACCATACTGCGGAGGATTATTTTTGATGAGCTCATTAACATCAACCTCTGGAACATAAACGGGCTTATTACCAGAAGCCTTACGAGAATGGTAAACATCATCCTCAAACCTATTTAACACACCTTGAGGGGTATTACACGAAACCAGTGTAATTGCTCCAAATAGTATGGCAGAAAAGATATTTAATTTAGGATATGGCATAATACTGTGTTTTATAGCTGTGAAAATATAATTTTGTTGCCGATTTACAGTTATAGACAAATACTATTCCAAAAACTCCAAACAAATGGATAATAAAAAAGTTAAAAGAAGCGATGACTATAGTGCATGGTATAATAATTTGGTTAAATCTGCTGATTTAGCAGAACATTCAGCGGTTAAAGGCTGTATGGTAATTAAACCATATGGATATGCTATTTGGGAAAAGATGCAGGCTGAATTAGACAAACGCTTTAAGGAAACAGGACATCAAAATGCTTATTTTCCGTTGTTTATCCCAAAATCATTTTTTACTAAAGAAGCAAGCCACGTTGATGGTTTTGCTAAAGAATGCGCAGTTGTTACCCATTACAGACTTAAAACAGCGGAGAACGGAGAAATTGTAGTAGACGAAACGGCCAAATTAGAAGAGGAATTAATTGTAAGGCCAACATCTGAAACCATCATTTGGAATACTTACCGCGATTGGATTAAGTCACACCGCGATTTACCCATTTTGGTTAACCAATGGGCTAATGTAGTAAGGTGGGAAATGCGTACCCGTTTATTTTTACGCACTACCGAATTCTTGTGGCAAGAAGGACATACGGCACATGCCACCTCTGAAGAAGCTGTTGCGGAAACCAAACAAATGTTGGAAGTATATGCCGATTTTGCAGAGAATATTTTAGCTGTACCAGTGGTAAAAGGAATTAAAACTGCCAACGAACGCTTTGCCGGAGCCATAGAAACCTATTGTATTGAAGGTTTAATGCAAGATGGTAAAGCCTTGCAAATGGGAACATCACATTTTTTAGGACAAAATTTCGCAAAAGCATTTGATGTAAAATACGCCACAAAGGATAACAAACAAGAATATGTTTGGGCAACTTCATGGGGTGTATCAACCCGTTTAATGGGTGCATTAATTATGAGCCACAGTGATGATGAAGGATTGATACTACCGCCAAACTTAGCCCCAATACAAGTTGTTATTGTTCCTATTATTAGCAAAAAAGAAGAAGAAAAAGAATTGGTTTTAAATAAGGCCAAGGAAATTCAAACTGCTTTGCGCAAAAAAGGCATTTCTGTGAAATTAGATGACCGTGATAATACCACTCCAGGTTATAAATTTGCCGAATATGAATTGAAAGGCGTTCCTGTGCGCATAGCTATAGGCCCTAGAGATGTAGCAAACGAAAGTGTAGAAATAGCGCGAAGAGATACCAAAGAAAAACAAGTAATGAGCAGTATTGACATTGATCATAAAATTGAGCATTTACTTACCCAAATACAAGCTAACATATACCAGAAGGCACTAGATTACCGTGACCAACATATACATAACGTAAACACTTGGGAGGAATTTATAGATGCACTTGAAAATAAAACAGGATTTGTTAGTGCACATTGGGATGGCACATCAGAAACAGAAACAAAAATTAAAGAGTTAACAAAAGCTACCATAAGATGTATACCACTTAACAATCCTTTGGAAAATGGCAATTGCATATTAACAGGAGCACCAAGCGAACAACGCGTGCTATTCGCAAGGGCTTACTAATTTATGTTAGAAGAATACGATGTTGAATTAAAAAAAATGTGTGAGATATAATTTATAATAATCATGATCGAACCTAAAATCAATGCCATACACGAGTTACTTTGTAAAAAATCATCCACCAAACAAGAGGTGTTTAATAAAACACAATCCATTTTCAGAGACCTTAAAATGGTGATGCGTGAAATTGAATCAGAGCTGAATCCTAAACTTGGCCCCAAAGCACCTCATGTTGAAGTTAAATATATGGACAAAGGTGATTTTGAAGCACATCTAAAATTTAGTGGCGATACACTAGTAATTATGATGCACACCAACGTTTTTGATTTCGATAATGACCATTACGTGAGCAAAAGCAATTATGTAAAAGAAGATCCATTACGCGAATTTTGCGGCTTAATTCAAATTTATAATTTCCTATCCGACTCTATAAAATATAACCGTGAACACGACATGGGCTATCTTATAGCCAGGATTTTTATCAATAAAGATGAGCACTTTTTCATAGATGGCAAAAGACCACTGTCCTTTATGTTTGATGATTTGTCGAAGAATGTAATTTCAAAAGAATCATTACGTCAAATTATTGAGGAAGCTATGCTATTTTGTTTAAACTTTGATTTGATAGCGCCACCTACAGATGCAATAAATTACATTACAGTAGAACAAAAAAACATGATGAGCTACAGCAGTGGTATGCCTACTGGGAAATTATTAGGATTTACCATGCAAAAAAATGAAGATACCATAGAATAGTATCTTCATTTGCAGTTGTAATATTGGTATCAACACAACTACACCAAAACTAGAGAAGTTGTATTAAGTAGGCAATATAAATTAACAACCTAGTGTTAGTTTGTTTTAATAATTTTAACTGCTTTTTGATTATTAAATTTAAGAAAGTAAACACCATTATTAAGGTCATTTGTATTTATGATAATGGTGTTACCGTTTTTTTCTGTCTTGTAACCCTTCAAAATTCTCCCGCTTACATCACATAGTAGCATTTCACCATCAACTTCAAAAGCTGGATAAGTTATACTAACACGATCAGAAAATGGGTTGGGCATAACGTGTATATTATGAGCTAGATTGAAGTCACTATTTTTAACAATACACCTTAAATCAGTTTTACTAAATCTCCCATCTATATCAACTTGTACTATTCTATAATATATATAACCATTTGGAAGTAGGCTAATATCATCTTGGTAATGATAAGCCATCAGAAGGTTGGTATTTAAAGCCCCATCAATTTGTTTAACACTAGTGAAATTTACACCGTCTAATGATCGTTCAACCGAAAAGTATTTATTGTTGAGTTGCGAGGCAACAGTAAATTGGATATTTGCATGATTTTCAGATAGCTTTTTTACGTCAAAAGAATTCCATTTTACTGGCAAAGTTGATGAGGTGAATAACCCTGCATCAGCACCAATATCTGCAGGACTTAAACTGCTACGTATTTGGCCATCAAAATCAATCGTTACAGCAGCTATTGGGGTACCATTTGATTCAATGGGGGTGGTACCAAACACGTGTAAATCTATGGTTTGTGCATTTCCGTTAGGATTAACGAAATTAGGATTAACAATTCCACTAACGGCATCCGTATTGGTAACATTACGTAAAAGAGAGAGCGAGTCGTATATGGTGTTACCAACTTCAGCCAAAGCACTGCCATTGCCAATCCTGAAATAACAATTGTGGTTTGAAATAAATAAATTAGGCGATGCTAACCCCAATGCAAAGTTTCGTTTTACGTTACCATTTGTAAAACTTCTTTGATTCACTAAAATATTATTAATGGAAGTTAAACTTCCATTGCCATTCCGTTTAACAGCATAAGTACTTGAAGTGCTATTAATTAGTGTTCCCCCAATAAAAATGGAGTTATGCCACAAGGTAGTATTATCAGATGAGTTTATTTCAACCCCACTAATATTAATGGGAGAAGTAATTGGTAATCCTATATTATTAATCCCTAAACGAATCATGTTATTGGTTAGCTGAGCATCGCCTTCTTGTAAAACGATACCGCCCATTTGTGTATTAGAACTACTTGTTGTTACTTGAAATGAGTGAATGAAATTCCTGGAAATGTCGAATGTACTTGGCGAAATGCTATTAATAACAATACCAGCAACATTAGCCGCTCCTGTTGGCGATAAATTACTCAGGGTTGAAATGGTGTTGCGATTAATTATTGTGTTAGTAAGACTTGGAAAGTTTTGGTTTGAAATTTGAATTGCTTTTATCGGATAAAAATTAGTCGTTAATGATGAACTTGAAACAGTTAACTGCTGAATATTATTAAAAGAAATAGTTGATCCACGCGCTTCCAATAAATCTATACCCACCATCCTATCAATTGCTGTGGGCACGTTAAAATTATTTCTCAACCCGCTTATGGTATTACCTGTTATGTTAATGAGTTCATTTCTTGCAACAAACCCCGGAAATAAATAATTAGATATGCCAACAAGCGTTTGCTGACTTGATGATGCGGTGTTGGATGCTAAAATACTGTTGTTAGTGGTTAAACTTCCAATGATATTATTACTTATAACTCCAGAACTTTGCATGGAGATACCCAAGAACTGAAAACCATTGTTACTTGATGGTCCAGACATATTATAACTACCTATTTGGTTGGCATTACATATAATATTTGAGGTGTCTGGAGCATCAATTAATATACCTGCAACAAGCATTGTTGATGATCCTTCGTTGATAATATTAATACTCGAATTACCAGTATCGCGGCCTATGATGTTGTTTGATATGTTAACTCCAGTAGCCTTAAATTGACTTGTAAAACGTATCCCACAAAAACCAGGAAATGACGAGAAAGTGGCTGACGATCCGATAAAGTAATTTCTTAGTGTATTATTTGTTACAATCAAATTAGAAGTGCCAAAAACTGAAATATCTATTGGAATAATTCCATTAAATTCACTTACTGGTCCGAGTTCCCATGGGTTTCCGGTCGCTTGTGTATTGCTACCTCCAATAATATTATTATTAATAACAAATGATGAATTTATATTGGATGCAATTCTAATTCCACTTAGTATGTAGGGATTCTGAAATGAATTTGAAGAAACGGATTGTGTTTCATAAATACTATTGTTATTGATAATAAAACCACTAAATGCCCCCTCAATATTAATTGCTCCATTTGATCCACCAAAAAACCTGCTTAAACCAGCAAAATCATACATTATGTTGTTACTGATGGTATTATTTTGACTAACCACCGAGCCAAAATTAGAAAATGTTATTAGTGAAGAAGGAGGATTTATTCCATATATTTCATTATTTACAATTGCATTGTTATTGCTCCCCCCTACAAATCCGAAACTTGAGTAAAATGTGATATTACTCGAAAATGGGAAAAAACCATTTCCGTTATCATTTAGTCCAATTCTACAAAATCGAATGGTGTCGTTTGTACAATCATCAGCAAAAGAAACTGTATTAACACCATTGTTACAGAGCAATGTGAGCGCCCTATTGGAGCCTTGACCACCTGGTCTGCCATCAATAATAAAATTACTTGTACTTGTAATCGCAAATACGGAATTATTAGTTGGCGCCAATAATACCAATGAAGTTACATTAGCAGCAGGCCGAATGGTAAGTGTTCTGGTTAATGAAGTTCCTAAACCTGAAACATTAATAGGGTATGTTTCAAATGCGTTATTGTAATTGGTATTAAGTTGTATGATTACAGAACTTGACATCCCTGATACCCTGAGTGCATTTAAAGCTGCAGTAATAGATGAATAGTTGCCTGGGATATTTATTATGCCACCAATAGTACCTAAAAGAGTTGATGCAGATCCAAGAATTGGATTACTTAATCTACCTTCATTAATAGCGTATACTTTATAAAAATAGGTGGTTCCACTAATTAAATTTGACACACTATAACTGGTAGTATTGCTCGCTGTAATGCCATCATAAACAAAATTTACATTGTCAATAGATCTGTATACAACAAAGCCTGTTTCATTAAATGAGTTATCAGTCCAAGTAAGATTCATGCTGTTAATAGTTCTTGAATTTGAATTGAAATTCGATGGGGCATTAGCTGTATTGTTTGAGAATCTATAAATTTGGCCTGTTGCAGGTTTTGTATTTATTGTGTTTGTTGAATTAGACGTGCTTGATGTTGGATTCGTTAAAGCAGAATTTAAAGATATGAAACCATTGGTACTTGAAAAATCTAAACCTCTAATACCAATGGTTGCACTTGCACCCGATACAATACCTGGTTCTTGTGCATATTCAAACTGAATAATACCACTTGTTTCAAATAGTTTTACTTGAAAAGAAACAACAGCAGTATTCGAATTCCAGTTCCACTCCACGTTTCGCCATTCTGCTGTAAAAATTCTATTAGGAGCAACGCCTGAGGTTTGATAACGAAACGAACCACTTGCTAAATCTAAATCATCCCAAAGAGGAGCTAATAAATCATTAGGTAATGAAAAAGAATTTAAATTATTAGCAGCAACCGCAACATTTGATTGGTTTGAACCAAGTACCATCCAACCATTTGTACTGGTTTGTACTGTGGTGATTTTTCTTCCCAAATAAAAAAAATCAAAACCAATGGGAATAGATGAATAAAGGCCTTCATTTAAACTACCACTTGACAAAGCCGGAGATGTGGCAGTTAAAGGTAAATATGAAAATGTTCCACTGATTGAGCTGAAAAAATAATTATTTAAGGATTGAGCGTGTATGGGAGATGTAAAAACAATCAATAACAATAGTCGGACAATAAACTTCATAATCTTATAAATGTATATTCTTCAAAACACGACACCAATAATTTTGTTTTAACCAACTATTAATAAGTGTATTAAAGGTAATAAAATCTGCTAAACAGTAAAAAAACACTAAAAAGGTAAATAACAACATTAAATTTAAAAAATGCAATCAGCAGGTATTAAATTAAAATACGGCAATAAGATTACATTTAAATCTACCTATATAACCAGAATACCCAACCAATATTAACGCTCCCACACCTCAAAGGTATAATCGTAAGCATGCTTTTCATCAGCTAAAAACTTTTCTGATGAAGTAAGTCGAAATCCTAAAGTATTTACATCAGGAAAAAAAGTATCTGCATTAAACGTATGATGAATTCTTGTTAGATAAATCTTATCACACCAATTCACTGCATCAGCGTAAATAGTTCCTCCACCCGTAATCATCAATTCAGTTTCATTATGCTGTTTAGCACAATCAACAGCATCCTGTAGCGAATTCACCACTATGCATCCATCAATGGTTAATTCCTTATTTCGGGTTACTACAATATTTGTTCTGTTAGGTAGTGGCCTACCTATACTCTCATAGGTATTACGTCCCATTACAATACAATGACCACTTGTTACTTGTTTAAAATATTTCAAATCAGCAGGCAAATAACACAACAATTTATTATCTAATCCAATACCATTTTGTTCATCGGCTGCAACTATTAAAGAAACCATCATGACTTTTTAATAAAATAAGTTATTGTAAATTTATATGGCACAATCATACATAAATAAGTTAATTTAATTAGATTTAACACATCAAAGATGAGCACAAAAAACGCTATTTTGTTAACAGCAATTATACTTATAACGTTAAGCGGTTGCCAGCGCTTGTATTGGCAACGGAATAAAGTGCGTGCAGGAAACAAGACCTACCAGAGCATGGAGGTATACATAGAAAACAAAGTGCCTTATATTTTCAATCCCGATTTTGATGCCAAGTTAAAAAGCACCTGTAAATCAGAGTTTGAGCGAATGGGATTTACCTTTAGTTATAAAGACACCCCCGATTTTGTGACAGTGGTTAAAATTAATATGGACTCGTTTGCCACTTCTGGCGTGTATACATTTAGTGCTGGTGGGCCAACCAGTTTTTGGAAAACATACAAGCGTAACAATGTAAGGGCTATTTTATTTGATTACAAGATAACCAACACTAAATATAAAACGGTTAAGTGGGCCAATCAAAACGATATATTTTATTTTTATGATGCATATAGAAATAGCCAACGAAGCAATAACATGATTAAATATACCATTCGATACGGTAAGTAACTATTCGCCCCTATATACGCCACGGTTGTAAGCATCTACCCCCTTGCGCATATTTTTATTACGCACGATATTAAATGGCACACTAACTAGAATTAAACCTCCACCAATCATTAACAAATCAGTGTTTAATTTCTGTCCAGATAGAGATAATCCCAATGGATAACCTACAATAAAACCGCCAGGAAATGCAAATAAAGTGGCTACCACATTATTAAAACGTGCTTTTCTGAAATATCTTTTTGCATCTGGAATTTCGGCACTTGATTTAATGAGATAACGAAAGTTGAGTGATTTACCATCGCGGTTGGTGATTAAGCCTGCGCCCAAATTGCTTTTAAAAATAAGTGTGTCTTGCGCCAACAGTTGGGTTGAAAAAATCAGCGTAGCTGCAAAAAATAAAGACATTAATATTTTCATAGGTTAAATAATTTCTATTAACAAAATTATTTCATTTGAGGTATTTCGCAAAAACACAGTAGAAATTATTTTCGATTTTTTCATTCATAATTAATAGGAATGAATCTACCGATTACAAATGCCCTTTGTGATTGATTCGATTTAAGTTAACACGTAAAAAAGTGTGATAGACGTAACTCATTTATTTAAATATGTAATACTTAACAATCATTATGCAGTAATCTTTACTGCGTGAAATTTCTCACAAGTAATCACCAACAATTAATACCATAAAAATGAAATCTTTTCACAAAATAACATCCATGTTTGTAACCCTCTTGATGCTATCTGTAACGCCAAATTTATTGAGTGCAGAAGTTGGCCCTAAACCTATAGTTACCTCCATTCAGGCAGAGCAAGCACATATCATGCAATTAAGATTGAATGAGATTCATGCCATGGACAAATCGAATTTAACCGCTGCTGAAAAGAAAGCGTTGAGAAAAGAAGTAAAAGCGATTAAAAAAACAGCCGATGGTGGAGTATACATCTCCGTAGGCGCAATCATCATCATTCTATTGTTGCTTATTATTTTATTTTAAGCACTTCTATATTTTCGGTTAGTCGAGATAACGTTTTACATAAAACAAAAGCACCACCCAAAGTAAGCTTTAGGTGGTGCTTTATCTAATCAATATACATTACCCCAAGTTTTTTATCTCACTTACCAATTGCGTTAATGCTTTCTTCGCATCGCCAAAGAGCATACTGGTTTTAGGTTTATAGAAAAGTTCGTTTTCAATGCCAGCATAGCCAGCTTTCATGCTTCGTTTATTTACAATAACATTGGTTGCGTTTTCTACATCTAAAATTGGCATGCCATAAATGGGCGAATTTGGATCTGTTTTGGCCGCAGGATTAACCACATCATTAGCCCCAACAACCAATACCACATCTGTAGTTGTAAACTCTGGATTAATCTCCTCCATTTCTACTAATTTATCATAACTCACATTACTCTCTGCTAACAAAACATTC
>JBILPP010000277.1:0-3165 GCA_044373765.1 Bacteroidia bacterium | reverse complement strand
TTGTTACTGTTTTTAATGTAATGGGGAAACAAATGCTCAAACAAAATATGCATGGTGTTGTTCAGGTTGATTTAAGTAACATCCATGCAGGCGTTTATTTTGTGCGTATTGAATGTAAAAGCGAAGTTAAAACAGTTCGTGTTGTAAAAAACTAAACTGAACCATTTACCCGATTTGATTGACTAAATAGATACACTTTCAAATAAATCTATATTTGAATAATAGAGCAAATGAATAGAAATCACCTCTTATATTTGATATTGTTGGTTGCGTTTAGCGCTTGTGAAACGCAACCAATAATTACGCCTGAATATCCAGTAATACTCAATCCTAAAGGAGGGTTATTTATTTTAAATGAAGGTAACTTTCAATTTGGCAATGCCACTTTAGATTATTACGATTTTATTACTCAAAAATTATCAAGCAATGCTTTTGAAACTACCAATAACCGCAAGTTGGGTGATATACTGCAATCCATTACCCATCATGGCGAGAAAGGATATTTGGTTGTTAACAATTCGCAAAAAATTGAAGTCATTAATATGAACACATTAGCTTCAGAAGCAACAATTACTGGATTTGTATCACCGAGGTATATGGTAGTTAATGGCTTTCAAAAGGCTTATGTAAGTGAGTATTACAATGGTGGCATAAAGGTAGTTGATTTAAATACCAATCAAATTATTCATACCATACCCTTAGTAGGAAACTGTGATGAGTTGATTATCCATAACAGCAAGCTATATGTAACGGTCTCAAATAAAAAATTACTATATGTAATCAATACGCAAAGCGATGTGGTAATGGATAGCATAGATGTTGCTTATGGCCCCAACAGTTTAAGGATTGATAAAAACAATGATTTATGGGTTTTAAGTTCAGGAAGAACAATAATAGGTGGTGGTTTTGAAAACGGAGCATTGCAAAAAATAAATATGGACGCGGATACCATAGTTAACATGCAATACATTACCCGCCAAAGTGATCATGGACCAATTAAATTGCGCAGCAATGCAAAAAATGATGTGTTGTTTTGGATTAATAAAAGTGTTTATAAGCATCCAATAAATGAAAATGTAGTCTCATCAACCCCCTGGATTCCGTCCTTTAACAATAATTTTTGGGCATTAAATTACGACTCCCTCACTGATGAGGTTTATGTTGGTGATGCGATTGATTTTGTGCAAAGATCAACGGTTAATAGGTATGATGAAACCGCAACTTTAAGAGGGACCTTTAAGGCAGGTGTCATTACAGGAGACTTTTATTTTTACTACAAATAATGGATAAAAAAGATGGATTAAGAATGCCTAAATCAGAATTGGTTAAAGATGTTCATTATTATATTAACGACAATGGATATTGGGTGTTTACAGCGCACTACCATCAACAACGAGGCTATTGTTGCAAAAGTGGTTGCAAACACTGTCCTTATGGATTTAGTAAAAAATAGGAGAGGTGTCCTCTGATTTTGCGTGTGGTAGTTTTATTACAAACTTAGTTCCTTTAGAAGGCACCGACTCTACCTGAATAACACCTTTATGTAGGTCAATTATCTTTTTTACCAAAGAAAGTCCAATACCATATCCTGCTATTCCCCTTGTATCATTTGCTCTATAAAATGGTTCAAATATGAGTTTTAACTCTTTTTCCTGTATTCCTATTCCATTATCACTGATAGTTACTAAAATATGAGGCTGAACAAATATCATACTTACATCACAAGTATAATCAGGACTAAATTTACAGGCATTTTCCATTAAGTTTTTAAATGCTGATTTTAATAATGCAGCATTTCCTGGGACATAATTTTCATGTTCTTGCTCGGGTAAATTTTCAATGTGCAGTTTAATTTTATAATGTGGTTTGCCTTTAATTAGTTCTGCTCTTGATTCCGCTATGATTTCAATTAAAGGCACTTTATTTAATTTGTTGTCGAGGTTGTTTACATTAGCACTTGCCAGCTCTCCTAAACTTGATATCAATTGCATAAAATGGTCAATATCTTCATCAATTGATTTTAGGGTGTTTATGTATTCTTCTTTTGATCGCTCCTGCATGAGCATGACCTCTATTTGAGCTTTAATGGCAGTTATTGGAGTAATGAATTCGTGTGATGCATTTGAAACAAAGTTTTTTTGCATTAAAAAAGAGGCTTCCAACCTGTCTAACATTTTATTGAACGTTTTGTTCAGTGCCCCAATTTCGTCATTTTGTTTGCCAATAGGTAAACGCATGTGTAAGTTGTTGGCCGTAATTTGATCAACCTCGGAAATTATTTTACTGATAGGGCTTAGTGCTTGCTTGGCAAAAAGCCAACCTAGTGCTGCCGTAATAATTAACCCAGCCAAAAGGGATAAAAGCATCAGTTGCCCTAGAAATTTTAATTTTTGAGCACCAACAAGTATTGTCCCAGAGCCAATAACGATAAATCGTTGTTCTTTATGAGTGGTTAAAAAGCCTATATAGTGTGTTTCTCCTTTGGCTAATTCAATGTGCTTTTTAATTCTTACCTCATCAATAATGTTTGGGTATGGTAAATTTGTTGCTGTTGTTGAATCTCCTATTAAATGGCCTGAAATTGAGTAAACTGATACCTTGAAGTTAGACATTGGCCTGATGTCGTTTTCACTTACTAATATTTCATTTAATAAATTAGGGTCTGTAATATCTATTGTGTGTTTTGCAACGGCTTCGCTGCGCTCTTTTAATCTTTCAAAATAATCATCTTGGCGGTATCTCGAATAGTTTTCATAAACAACCAAAGAGAAACTGGCAAGCAGCATGGCCACCAATATTAGGAAACGTAATGTTAAAGAGAGTTTAATATTCATTTGATGACGTTATATTATTCGTCAGACTTAATTACATATCCCATTCCTACCATTGTTTGAATTAACTTACGATCAAATTCTTTATCAACTTTTTTGCGAAGGAAATTCACATAAACATCAATAACATTGGTCCCTGTATCAAAATGTATATCCCAAACTTTTTCGCTAATTTCTGCCCTTGAAACAACGCGGTTTTTATTGCGGAGCAAAAACTCCAGCAAGCTAAATTCTTTTGCGGTTAGGTCAATATATTTACCACCTCTTCTAACGCTCTTCTCGTCTAGGTTCATTTCTAAGTCAGCCACCTTAAGTATCTTGGGCAATTGAACGG
>JBILPP010000027.1:0-10988 GCA_044373765.1 Bacteroidia bacterium | reverse complement strand
ACTTTACATGGCAGCGATTACAAAGGTCGCCAAGTACGTGTAGAAGTTAGCGGAAACGAAAGCGCTGGTGGACGCACACGCAGTGGTGGTGGAGACAGAGGCGGTAGAAGCTATGGCGGTGGCGGTGATAGAGGCGGTAGAAGCTATGGTGGCGGTGGAGACAGAGGCGGTAGAAGCTATGGCGGTGGCGGTGATAGAGGCGGTAGAAGCTATGGTGGAGACAGAGATGGTGGTTCACGTGGTGGATATGCCGGTGGTGGTGATAGAGATGGTGGATCACGTGGCGGATACGCTGGTGGTGGCGACAGAAGACGTAGCGAAGGCGCACGTGGTGGCGATAGCGGTTCACGTGGTGGCGATAGCGGCTTTAGTGGCGCACGCAGACGTACCGAAGGTAGCGGCAGACGTAGAGATTTCTAATTTATTATAATCATACATAAAAAATCCCCAAACTGATATTTCGGTTTGGGGATTTTTTATGGGTTAGATTAAATTCCTAAATTGATTTGAATAGCGATTAGAAAATGGTTAATCATAGAAAACGAGTTGAGAGTATATTAAACATGAGGCTTACTAAATTCAACTACATTAAAGAAAAACCAACCCATGAAAATAATCAAATTTAAACGACTATATACGACTAAATTTTAGTAATAGAGTTTTCTGTAATTAAATTCGATTGAATAAAACAATATTATATGAACAATTCAAAACAATTCAAAACGTAAGTTTAATCTGCTTATCATTTGCACTTATTATTGGCTGCACTAAATCTGAGTTTGAGAAAAAACACATCAAACCAAAAATTAATGATAACAAAATCCAAACTTCAAACATTGAACTATCAAGCATTGAATCACTTGAGAATGAAATCATTCAATTTAATCGAAGAATAATCGATTTTAATGTAAATGTTGATAGCTTACAGTTCTATTATATTAACGGTAATACCGATCGGATTAACAGTTTACTAGGTTATGACAATTTAACTGTTAACCAAAAACTAATTTGTTATACTAATTTAGCACAACGATTGGCATCAGATTATTCTTTAGTTTATCCCTCTAATACAAGCATGCCTTTGAGTAATTCTATGTTTGAAAAACTAAAAATAATGAAAACAAATCAAATAGCTGATGTATTTGCCCCTAAGGGTGGAGGACACCGTCCAACTGTTTGTAGACAACCTGCATATTCTGCTTGTCTTGCTGCTGCTTTTATTGGCGGTATTGGAACTTCCGGCATACTAGGATCTATAGGATGCTATTTATGTTACTGTGATCTTTGCACTGGATCTAACGTTGATAAGTTTTGTGGGGCTTCCGAAATTGGGCAACCAAGTGTTAAAAATTAAATGTAATGAACGAGTTATTAGCAATTGGTACAGCATTATTATTAATAATACTGACCACCTTACCAAAATCTAAAAAGTTAATTGACAATCATAAAATATTACTTAAAATAATCTTTATAGGATTGTGTATTGTATTATACCTCTTGTCGGAAAACAAAGATAAACCATATATTTACATTGTACTTTTTGGTATTATTGGCTATGTCACCTATGAAATTTATAAGCTCAATAAACAAAAAAAATAGAGCTAATCATAACAAAAAAGCGAGGCTAAATAAATTTAGTCTCGCTTTTTTATTGCCCAAACCGCTCTCGCCAAAGTTGGTTAAATGATTTATCGGCAAGTACAGGAAACTGTCTTCTTTCGCCCCAAGCTGTTTTAAAAAATGATTTTAACATAAATCCTTTAATAGAAACACCTTTATTCATGTTCTTGCGGCTTAGCATTATTTTTTTCCAACTGTACCACATCAGCTTTTCGCTATTTTTTACCTCACCTTGTTGCACACTGTCTTTTCTATTTCGCAACAAGTGGTTATGAATATCAATTTTAACTGGGCACACATCCGTGCATTTACCACAAATAGGACTTGCAAAACTTAGGTGTTTAAACTCTTCTACACCGCTCTGGTGTTGTGCCCAAACAGAACCAATTGGACCTGAGTTGGTGCTACCATAAGCGTGTCCACCAATATTTTGAAACACTGGGCAAACATTTAAACAAGCACCACAACGAATGCAACCCAAAGCTTGTCGTTGCTCGTGTTGAGCTAAAATATTACTTCTGCCATTATCAACTAAAACAACATAAAATTCTTTTGGGCCATCCATATCATCTGCAACCCTTGGACCAACCAACGAATTGTAAGTTGTTATTTTTTGTCCAGTACCATAGGTACCTAATAAACTAAAAAATAATTCGGCATCATTTATAGATGGAATCACTTTTTCGATACCTGCAACCACTATATGCACTTGCGGCATGGATAAACACAACCGTGCATTACCTTCATTCTCTGTAACGCCTACCATACCCGAATCGGCAATTAAGAAATTTGCCCCTGTAATGCCTATCGAAGCTTTTAAAAACTTACCGCGCACCTCGGCTGCAACATCAGCTGCAATATCTTCAGGGTCGGCTTCTATTGAAGTACCTATTTTGGCATTAAGTAGTTGGGTTATCTCTAATTTTGTTTTGTGCATTGCAGGAGTAACCATATGATAAGGTTGCTCGTTAGCCGCATCAACAATATATTCACCTAAATCAGTTTCGGAAACCTCAACTCCATTTGCACGCAAATGCGCATTTAACCCAATTTCTTCGGTTATCATGCTTTTGCCTTTAACCACTAATTTAGCATTGTGCTTATTAATGATGGTTGTAATTTCTGTTAAAGCACCTTTAGCATCATCGGCCCAAAGTACTTTACCCCCTTTTCGTATTACGTTAGATTCAAATTCAATTAGATATTTATCAAGATTTTCAATTACTTTCCATTTCAAATAAGCAGCACGTTCACGTGCTAACTCTAAATTAGAAAATTGTTTTTTAGCGCTAACAAAAGCCGCTTCGTATTTGTGCACATTAACTTGCATACGGCTGCGGTGTTCGCGATCAAACGCAAACTTTTCTGATAGTTCTAAAAATTCATCTTGCTTACGCATTGGATCAAAGTAAATGTTTTTTTTTATTAATCAGTCAACAGTACATTGTCGATAAGCCTCACATTTGAACACCAGCATGCAATAATTACTGCATAATGTATTTCGGACCTTACTAATTCATGTTGATCCATAGTGTCTGCATCTACCAAAGCCAAATATTCTAATTTTAACTTGGGGTGATTTAACCATTGTGCTTTGGCAATACTTATTGCTTCACTTGCTACAACACCCATCAATACTTGATGCTTCACAAATGACAAGGCTTCATATAATCGAATTGCTACAGCCCTTTCATCATCCGTAAGCCTTACATTTCTTGAGCTCATCGCCAATCCACTAGATTCGCGTTTGGTAGGCACAATGTTCATTTGAATGTTAGAAAAACGTTTGTTAATTAAGTGTTTCACCACCATACATTGTTGCAAATCTTTTTGTCCAAAAAATACTGCATCAGGCTTTACTGCGTCAAATAATTTACTTACGATGGTAATCACGCCATCAAAATGCCCTGGTCTTAGTTCGCCCTCAAAACTATTGGTAACAGCACCAAAATTGTATTTATCTGCAACTACTTGAGCACCATACATTTCAATACTGGTAGGTAAAAAAAGTACATCACACTGATTTTGTGTAAGTTTTACAATATCCTGTTCGATGGTACTTGGGTATTTTTCAAAATCTTCGGTATTGTTAAATTGAGTTGGATTTACGTAAATGGTGCAAACAGTATAACAACCTTTTGCTTTTGAAGCTGCTATTAAATCTAAGTGGCCTTGATGAAGTGCACCCATCGTTGGAACATACCCAACCTTGCCAAATTTGGGGCGATTCTCGGATAAATGATCCTGTAACAGCTTAATGGATTTAAATACAAACATGTAGATCGCTAATTGTGTGTGTTTTACAGAATAATACAAAATAAACTGGGCGGTATATTAGTAATTTTCTATAAATTTTATATATTTTTGTAAACTTTTTTAAGCACATCCATCATGGCAAAGAAGAAAATTTTGTTCATTTCATCAGAAATGAGCCCCTATTTAAAAGTGAGTACAGTTGCGGAGTTAGCCAGACGATTACCTCAGGCCATTCAGGAGAAAGACAACGAAATCAGGGTATTGATGCCCAGATATGGTTGTATCAACGAACGAAGAAACAGGTTACACGAAGTTGTAAGGCTATCTGGTATTAATATTACGATAGACGACAATGATAATCCACTAACCATTAAAGTGGCTTCATTACCAGAAGCCAAAATGCAGGTTTATTTTTTAGACAACGAAGACTATTTTCATCGTAAGTTCGTTTACACAGACGAAAACAACGACTTTTTTGGCGACAATGATGAACGTACCATCTTCTTTTGCAAGGGTGCTTTAGAAACAGTAAAAAAACTAGGTTGGCAACCAGATATCATTCATTGCCAAGGCTGGATGACAGGTTTAATACCATTATACCTTAAAACTATTTACAAAGACGAACCTGTATTTAAAAATGCAAAAGTGGTTTTCAGTGTATTCGAAAACCAATTTGAGTGCAGTTTAGGTAAAGATTTTGCACGTAAAGCTAGCCTAAATACCATTGATAATAAGCAAATGTCATCTTTGGATTCATCTTGCACAGGTTTATACAAATCGGCTATTACTTATGCTGATGCTGTAGTAAAATGTAGCAGTGAAATTGATCCTGAAGTTGCTAGTTTCATTAAAAAGCAAAAAGGGAAAGTAGTTTTAGATCACAACGAACAAGAAGGTTACGTAGAAGACTATATTAAGCTGTATGATAATTTATTGGAGAGACAGAACTAAACATTTTGCATACTTGCTGTTAACGGCAGTTGTTCTAATAAATTTTTCATGCAAAAAAGAAAATAACGAAGTTGGATCTGACGTTATTGGCAACCGAAGCGGCTTTGACGTGCAAGTTACTGATACATTCGAGGTAATAACCTATAGCAGTCCTGCAGATAGCGTTGACACTCGTTTTCTTACCTACTACATGCTTGGCCAAATAAACGACCCAATTATGGGTGTTACCGCGGCTAATATTGTAACTCAATTTTTATATCCTGTTGCAGGTTTTACTTTTGGTAGCCAAACCATTGATTCTGTTGTATTGCAAATTCGCTATGCAGCTCCATCAGCCATTTATGGCAATAATACAGCGCAAACCATCAAGGTATATGAGGTAAATGAAGATTTGCCTACTTCCTTATCAGAGTACTTTTACTCTAATCGAAATTACCAAACATCTCCTACCGAACTAGGATCATACAGCGGCCAGTTTAATTTAACAGACAGTGTTATTGAGTATGTTGCGGGTAAACGAATAAGCAACGCGCCACAATTGCGCATCAAATTAACCGATCCTGCTTTTATTAATAAATTAAAAACAACCCCAGTTGATTCATTTACCTCGGCTACTAATTTCAAATCTACTTTTAAGGGATTAATGATTTCTGCTGAACAATCGTTAATGGCTTCTGGTGATGGTGCTATTGCTTATTTTAACATGAGGTCTGATAACCCGCAAACGGCATTAGTGGTTTATTGTAGAAACGACACTGCTCAAGTTAAATACGTATTTCCTATTTCAGGTACTGCAGAAGTTAAAACGAACCAATATAAACACCGTAATTTACCTGCCACATTGCAAGCAGCAAATAACGGAACACATCAAAATACTTGTTATGTTCAACCTGCTGCTGGTATTAAAACAAGAATATTAATCCCGAGTCTTTCTAAAATAGCTAGCGACAAGCCAATAGCTGTAAATAGTGCGCGCATATCATTCACTGTAAAAGATACCCAAAACTATCCTGTACCAGCCCGATTAAACTTGTGGGATGCAGATGAATTTGGCAGAAGAAAAAACATTGCCGACTTCAGCGAATCAGCCACCTATTATGGAGGAAGCTATGATGCCACAAAAGGTACATATACATTTAATATTAACCGTCATGTTCAAAATTTGCTGAACGCATACAACAAAAATAAAGTTGATATTAACTACGGATTGAACTTGTTTGTACCTGAAGATTATAACATAGCAGCTAACAGAGCCATATTAGATACAGATAGAAGTATCCCTGGACAACAAAAAGTGAAACTTATACTTACTTACACTGTTATAAAGTAGTAACGTGATTATTGTATTAAAACAAAATAGTGTAGAAGCCGATAAGTTGGCTATGGTTAAGTATTTAACCGAGCATCATATTGCCTATCATTTAGTTCCACAACAACATATTGTGGTCATTACTAAACAGTCTAACATAGAAAATTTACCTGACTTTCCTTGTATAGAAAGTACCCATCAAATAAATACTTCTTATAAACTTGCTTCTAAAACCTGGAAAGAATCAACCAGCTTTAACATTGGAAGTAATCGTATTGGTGATGGCATTTTTAATATCATGGCTGGACCATGTTCTGTTGAAAACGAAGATCAAATATTTTCTACTGCAGAATTCTTGAGTAAATTAGGTGTGAAATTTTTACGTGGTGGGGCCTATAAACCACGTACCTCCCCATACAGTTTTAGAGGTCTTGGCAAAGCTGGTTTACAGTTATTACGTAAAGCAGCCGATAAATACAACATGGGTGTTGTTACCGAAATACTAGACTATAGCTTGCTTGATGAGGTGATGGAGTATGCAGATGTTTTACAAGTTGGAAGTAGAAATATGCATAACTTCTATCTGTTAGACCAGTTGGGTAAAATAAATAAACCTATATTACTTAAAAGAGGTTTCCAAGGTAAAACAGTAGAATGGTTGCTAGCTGCCGAATATATTTTGAGCGGAGGTAATGAGCAGGTTATTTTATGCGAAAGGGGAATAAGAAGTTTTGACCCAAGCAGTAGAAATATACTAGATCTTGGTATAGTGCCACTAATAAAAGAATTGAGTCATTTACCAATAATTGTTGACCCTAGCCATGGAACAGGAAATGCGTTAAGAGTTAAACCAGCTAGCTTGGCTGCTGCTGCCATTGGCGCTGATGGTATTTTAGTAGAAGTGCATCCTAACCCCGCAAAAGCATTAAGTGATAGCGAACAAGCACTCACATTTGAAGAATTTGAAAAACTGCTAACCGAAACGCAAAACCTGCTAAAGGCATTGGGAAAACAAGCAGATACAGAAAGTATACCTTTGAAAACCGAAAGTTTGTAGTAAATTTGAGTTAATATGTGTGGAATAGTAGCTTATATAGGTCACCGCGAGGCCTACCCGATTATTATTAAAGGTTTAAAACGCTTGGAATACCGTGGGTATGATAGCGCTGGCGTTGCCCTTTTAACACCTGAAAAAGCATTAAATATTTATAAAAAGAGTGGTAAGGTAGCTGACCTCGAAAATGAAAATGAAGGGAAAGACCTTCATGCAAATACTGGCATGGGCCACACCAGATGGGCCACCCATGGTGCACCCAACGATGTGAATGCACATCCTCATTTGTCTCAAAGTGGTGAATTTGCAATTATACACAACGGAATTATTGAGAACTATCATTCGCTAAAAATAGCGTTGATGGAGCGTGGACATACTTTTAAAAGTGAAACCGATACCGAAGTGTTGATTCATTTAATTGAAGAAGTGCATCAAAAAAATAATGTCAGCTTTGAAGAGGCAGTGCGCATGTCGTTAACACAAGTAGTTGGTGCTTATGCAATTGTTATACTATCTAAATCCAACCCAAATTACTTAATTGGTGCGCGTAAAGGCAGCCCTATGGTAGTTGGCATAGGAGAAAACGAACATTTTATTGCAAGCGATGCAACACCCATTGTTGAATATACCCGTAACGTAGTTTATCTTAACGATGGCGAGTTAGTGATTATTGATAACAATGACCTAACGGTTAAAACCATTGACAATACCATTAAAACACCATACATACAAGAACTTGAAATTAACTTAGAGAGTATAGAAAAAGGCGGTTTTGAGCATTTTATGCTTAAAGAAATTTATGAGCAGCCACGTTCTATTTTAGATTCATTCAGAGGAAGAACACACATTAATGATGGTGCCATTACCATGGCAGGAATTGATAAATTTGAAGATAAGTTAAAAAATATCAAACGAATTATCATTGTTGGATGTGGAACCAGTTGGCATGCAGGTTTAGTTGGAGAATATTTATTCGAAGACTTTGCACGAATTCCTGTTGAGGTTGAATACGCATCTGAATTCAGATACCGCAATCCAGTATTAGACGAAACAGATTTTGTAATAGCCATATCTCAAAGCGGTGAAACAGCTGATACATTAGCAGCACTTGAACTTGCCAAAAGCAAAGGAGCAACCATATTTGGGGTATGTAATGTAGTAGGTTCATCAATTCCTCGCTTTACTGATGCAGGAGCCTACACCCACGCAGGACCAGAGATTGGTGTGGCATCTACCAAAGCATTTACAGCTCAGGTAACAGCACTTATATTAATGGCGCTATCCGTAGCACAAAAACGTGGCTCAATAAGCACACAAAGATTAAGGGAGTTGCTTATAGAACTCGAAACGATTCCTGCTAAAGTAGAAACTGCGTTAAAACTAAATGATAGCATTAAAAAAATTGCTGCTGTATTTCAGCATTCAACTAATGCATTGTACTTAGGACGTGGATATGGTTTCCCTATCGCTTTAGAAGGCGCATTAAAACTAAAGGAAATAAGCTACATACATGCTGAAGGTTATCCAGCGGCAGAAATGAAGCACGGACCGATTGCACTTATTGATGAAGAAATGCCTGTTGTTATTATAGCCACACAGCATAGTAATTATGAAAAAGTAATCAGTAATATCCAAGAAGTAAGAGCACGTAAAGGACGGGTAATTGCTATTGCAACAGAAGGTGACGAGCACATTAGACAACATGCTGACCATGTAATTTATATACCACATTGTGAAGAGGCTATGTTACCTTTAATAGCCAGTGTACCACTTCAATTATTGTCTTACCATATTGCAGTAATGCGTGGATGTAATGTAGATCAACCAAGAAACTTGGCAAAATCTGTTACAGTAGAATAAAAAAGTAAAATTTAGACATAACATTAAAAAGCCAGACATGTAAACATGTCTGGCTTTTTTTTACTCCTTAATCTTAGCGTAAAACAACATTATTTTTATTTTGAACAACTGATCAGAATGTCTATTTAAAGGCAACAACCAAACGGGTACACAACTTTGCAAATAATAAAACAGGGGTATTACCCCCTATTTAAAAAATTGTTGTTGTATAAACTTACACAATGTCAACCGCGTAAATAGCCATTAATGGAATAACAATTCCATTATCTATCCACGCAGAAGTTGCATCAACTCCTTGAACTAATGTTTGAATACGTTTGTACCCTGCAGGTGTTTTTAACACAATATTTGCTTTACGGCCTGATACTTTTGAAAGCGTAGCTGCTTTATCCAAAGCAACGCGCCTAACACGTTTGTCCTCTTCACGTGTTAATACATCATAGTCGAATATTTTTACACCTTCGGCCGATGGTATTAACTCAATCTCACGAATGTTAATTACATTTTGCATAATAAAATAATTGTGTGCACGATCTATGCTCTGTACACATGGTTGATGGTATTTAAAGAGCTGATTCGTATCTGCGACTTACTTCATCCCAATTAATGATGCTCCAAAATGCTGAACAATAATCAGGTCTACGATTTTGGTAATGTAAATAGTATGCATGTTCCCAAACATCTAAACCTAGAATTGGCGTACCATTACAATCTGTAACTACATCCATTAATGGATTATCTTGATTGGGAGTTGAACAAATTTTTAGCTTACCACCTTCAACACATAACCAAGCCCAACCACTACCAAAACGAGTTGTTGCAGCTTTGTTAAAGTCTTCTTTAAATTTATCCATTCCACCTAACTCCGCTTCAATTGCAGCTTGTAACTTAGCAGAAGGAGAAGATCCATTGTTACCTAAGATAGTCCAGAACAACGAATGGTTAAAATGTCCACCACCATTGTTACGAACAGCCATTGGGTATTTGCTGATGTTTTTGCAAATGTCTTCAATTGAAAGTTTCTCTGCATCGGTACCTGCAATTGCTGCATTTAAATTTGTTACGTAAGCATTGTGGTGTTTAGAGTGGTGAATTTCCATGGTACGCGCATCGATGTGCGGCTCAAGAGCTGTGTACTCGTATGGTAATTTTGGTAATTCGAATGCCATATGATTTTATAATTAAGTTGTTAAAATTTGAGTAGCGAAAATAGTGCTATTTGTTGTTAAACAGCTAACAAATTATTTAGATTATCACAACCTAAAATAATTTTCTAGGCGTAACTGGCGTAATTTAATACTGAATGTACTAACGCTTACTTTTAAAAAACGTTTTCATCAACTCAGCGCACTCTGATGCTAAAACCCCAGAAACAAGTTCCGTTTTAGGATGATAAATATTACCCAATTTACCACATCCACGTTTGTCATCGGTAGCACCAAAAACAACTTTAGTTATCTGACTCCAAAACAAAGCCCCACCGCACATTACACACGGTTCTAGGGTAACATACAAAGTACAATCAACCAAATACTTTGCGCCTAAGTAATTGGCTGCGGCTGTAATGGCCTGCATTTCGGCATGAGCTGTTACATCATTTAGTTGCTCGGTTAAATTATGGCCTTTGCCAATTATTTTGTTGTTGCTTACTACAATTGCACCTACAGGCACCTCGCCTAAATCATACGCTTTTTGTGCCTCTTTTAATGCCAATTGCATAAAATACTCATCCGAAAATAACTCTGCCATAATTTAGGGAGCAACTTACGTATTTACCCAAAATTAAATGCTATTGTGGGCTTGCTTTTTATTATTTTCGCACCCTATTTAAGGCTAATAAGGATACAATATGCTACGTACACATACTTGCGGAGAACTAAGATTAAGCAACAACAACGAAACAATAACTTTAACTGGCTGGGTACAAAAAAGCCGGGA
>JBILPP010000276.1:0-3172 GCA_044373765.1 Bacteroidia bacterium | reverse complement strand
ATCGTTAATATCTAAAATCCCTTGATCCTGGGCCATACCTGTTAAAAAACCGGCTAAACTTTTACCTGCAGATGCCCAATACCAAGGAGAATCTTGAGTGAAATTATCAAAATATTTTTCTATAACTATTTTACCATCCTTTAAAATAATGAATGCTTTGGTATTTTTTTCATCCAACAATCGATACAGACTATCTATTCGTGCCGTGTTCCAATTTAAACTTTGTGCACTAACTGTTTCCCAAGTGTTACCAGTTGTTGGTGGAAAATAGAGTTGCGCAAAAAGCATGTTAACCAACAAAATGAACATCAATAACAGTGCGTATTTTTTCATAAATGGTTGTAATTAACAGGTTAGTTATGACCAACTAAACAATATTAGGTTTAATATATTAAATTATAAACAAGATTCTTTTGGCTACAAAAAACAAATTACTTGGCATTAATTACCCATGTAAAAGGTGTATTAATTATTGGAATTTGTATACTTGCATCAACTCAAACAAAAAAAATTGAACAACACAATACTGGTTGATGTTATAATTGTTGGCGCAGGACCCGCGGGTTCAACATGTGCAATTGCTTTAAAAAATAGCGGACTAAAAGTAGCCTTACTCGATAAAGAAACTTTTCCGCGCGATAAAATTTGTGGTGATGCAGTAAGCTCGGTAACCAAACGCGTACTGCGTCAAATTGCTCCTGAACTGGAATCACGCTTGTTAGATTTCGCCCCAAAAACCAATATCACCCAAGCAAAATTATATAGCCCCAACTTTAAAAGCTTATCCTTTTCGTTTTCAAAAACAGGCCATTGCATTCGCAGAAAAGATTTTGATCATTGGTTGTTTGAAATTGCACAGCAAAACCCCAACAACAAGATTATACAAAACTGTAAAGTAAAAGAGGTAAGCACAACTAACGATTATGCAGAAGTAACCCTTGCCGATGGAACAAACATAAAAGGTAAAGTATTGGTGGGTTGCGATGGAGCACACAGTATTGTTGCAAAAAAATTAGCACATTTTAAAATTGACCGTAAACACTACAGTGGTGCTGTTAGGCAATACTATAGCAATGTAAAAGGGTTAGAAGGAAATGCACTGGAAGTGTATTTTTTAAAAGGATACTTGCCCGGGTACTTTTGGATTTTTCCGCTAAGTAACAATCAAGCCAATGTTGGTTTTGGTATGTTAAGTGAAACCATTGCCGAAAATAAAATTGACCTAAAAGCGAGTTTGCATGATATCATTAATAAGATTCCTGAAGTGCACAATAGATTTAAAGATGCCAAGGCATTGGAGGATGTGAAAGGATTTGGCTTGCCTTTAGGTTCAAAAAAATATGCTATTAGTGGCCATAGGTATATGCTTTGTGGTGATGCCGCCTCGTTAATAGATCCATTTAGTGGTGAGGGTATTGAAACAGCCATGGAAAGTGGGAAATTTGCTGCCGAACAAATATTAAAAAGTATGGCGCAAAATGATTTTAGTGCCAACACCCTGAAAGCCTATGATGAACGCGTGTACAAAAAAATGTGGGGAAATTTTAAAAACCATTATTACTTACAACGGTTATTAGGCGATAGGGTTGGATTAATTAATACCTTAATTAAAATAGGAAATATACCTTGGGTTAATAAACAGATTACTAAATTGTTTTATTAATTAGAGGTTAATAATAAAGAAAAATGACATTTAAAATTTATACAAAAACAGGAGATAAAGGTGAAACCTCATTAATTGGAGGCGTACGTGTACCTAAGTTTCACCTACGTATTGAAAGTTACGGAACGGTAGATGAACTGAACAGTTATTTGGGGTTGATTATTGACGGCTTAAACGATACCGAAATAGCAAAGGTGTTGTACGAAATTCAAGATCGTTTATTTACCATAGGCTCTGTTTTAGCAAGTGACCCTATTAAATCTAAAATGAAAATACCAGATGTGCACGAGGCTGATGTAGAGTTATTAGAGCAGGAAATGGACCGCATGGATACTGATTTGCCTGAATTAAAAAACTTTATACTACCAGGTGGAAACATTGTTGCATCGCATTGCCACGTAGCACGCTGTATTTGCCGCAGGGCAGAGCGTATTGTTGTGCACTTATCGACTGAAACAGAAGTGCCAGAAATAATTGTAAGGTACCTAAATAGATTAAGCGATTACTTGTTTATTTTATCTCGTAAGGTGGTGCATGATGCTGGTGCTAAGGAAACAGTTTGGAAACCCAGAATTTAACGTTTTGTTTAATTTGTTTTCTTGGTAAAGCTTTTGTTAACAAGCCAAACTCCTGCAATGGTTAAAATAACTGCTATTGCAATAGAAAGGTTCAATTTCTCATCAAGCCAAAGCCAACCTAAAATTACCGCTACTATGGTATTGATGTATGCATATGTGCTTACTATGGTAGCGGGTAAAGCTTTTAGCACGTACATGTAACTACCATAACCAACCAAACTACCAAAAATTACCAAGTATACTACCGCGTTTATACCCTCTTGAGCAGGTGTAAAGTTTTGCCACTCGCCCATTAATGAACCAAATATTAATAAAATGGCCCCTGCACTTAGCATTTGTAAACCTGCACCATAAAAGGCATTTAACCCTGTATTTTTGTTTTTACTATATATACTGCCTAACCCCCATCCCAAAATGGCAATTAAAATAAAAACAATTCCCAATACATAATCGGGATTGGCTAATTCAGATAGGTTGTCTCTAAAAATTATAAATTGAGCCACCAAACAAGCGCCAATTCCAATCCAAGCAACTGCTTTAAGGGGTTCTTTATTAGCGCCAAATAAAGCATTTACACCTATAATACTCAGCGGAGTTAGCGCACAAATTAATGCTGCTAATCCACTGCTAATGTGCATTTCGGCCCAAGTAACTAAGCCATTACCAATAACCAGCATCAGTATTCCGTTTATTACATAAACTTTAAATTGACTCCAGCTTGGTAACGGATAACCTTTAAGCAAAAAGAAAGTGCAAATAATTAATCCTCCTATGGTGTGGCGCATACCAGCCATAATAAATGGAGGAAAACTTTGCACACCGATACGTATCGCTAAAAAAGTAGTACCCCAAAAGAAAGCCACACCAGCATATGCCAGCCAAGCCTTTGCGTTAGCATTCATGTTGCAACAATAGCATATTTAACTGCTTA
>JBILPP010000275.1:0-3185 GCA_044373765.1 Bacteroidia bacterium | reverse complement strand
CTATTTATAATCATGCTTCTGTTAATTCATATATACAATGTGCACACAACAGAGCGAATAATTAGGAAAACAGATACGCTAAACAAAGAAATAAAAGAGTTACGCTCAGAGTATATCACCATTTTAAGCGAGTTGATGAGTGAAAGTAAACAATCAACAGTAGCTAAAAAACTGGATACCCTTGGCATAAAAGAACTGATATCACCACCCATTAAAATAACGTATTAAAAGAGAAGATACAAGATATAAAGTGAATGAGTGAGGATAAAAAACAATAAAAAATCAAACCAATAAAAACTAAAAATAAAACAAGTAGTGGCAACCAACAATAGAAAAGTTATATTAATACGTACTTATACCGCATTTGCTTTTATGTGTGTATTTGCAGCCGCTATTATTGCTTTTCTATTTAAAATACAATTTAAAGAACGCCAACATTGGATTGATTTAAGCGAAAACTTAAGTACCACCATTCAAACCATTGAGCCAGCGCGAGGAAGTATATTTGCCATAGATGGAAGTTTATTGGCAACATCATTACCCATTTATGATTTAAGATTAGATGGTAAAGCTCCAGGATTTACAAAAGGTGATGTTTTTGAAAACAATGTAGATTCTTTAGCGCTCATGCTGTCACAATTATTTAAAGACAGAAGTAAGTCCGAATACAAAAGAATATTAACAAGCGTAAAAAAACGTAAAGACCGATACTACTTACTTAAACGCAAAGTGAGTTACCCTGAAATGAAAGCGGTGAAAGAGTTTCCAATTTTCAGATTAAGTAAATACAATAAATATGTTGGTGGTTTAACTGTTGAAGAAAAAAACAAAAGGGAAAAACCATTCGAATACTTAGCAGAAAGAACAATAGGTTACAACATGTCGGGTATTCAACCCGTAGGTATAGAAGGTGCCTTTAATAAGGATTTAAGTGGTAAAGAGGGTAAGCGCGTGATGCAGCGTATTGCTGGAGGAACTTGGATACCAGTTAATGATGAAGAACAAATTGAAGCACGAAACGGAAACGACATTCACACCACCATTGATGTAAACATACAAGATGTAGCAACCCATGCATTAATGCGCACCTTGGTGGCAAATGATGCCGAATGGGGAACAGCTGTATTAATGGAAGTAAGTACAGGTGAAATTAGAGCCATTGCAAACCTTACGCGTGTATCGGAAGGTAAATACAGTGAAAAATACAACTACGCAGTGGGCGAAAGTTTGGAACCTGGATCAACATTTAAGTTGGCCAGTTCATTGGCTTTATTAGAAGATAAGAAAGTTAAAATGACCGACTTATTTGATACTGAAAATGGTGAAAAAAGGTACTTCGAAAACGCGGTAATGTACGACAGTGAAAAAGGTGGACATGGTATAGTTACCTTCCAACATGCATTCGAAATATCATCAAACGTAGCCATATCAAAAGCCATATATCAGAATTACAAAAGTAATCCCGTACAGTTTTATAACCATTTAGAAAAATTACATTTCACCAATCCATTAGGGCTACAAATTACGGGCGAAGGTAAACCACGCATTAAGCACCCTAAAGATAAAGATTGGTATGGAACAACATTACCATGGAGTAGTATTGGATATGAAATAAAGGTTACACCATTACAAATGTTAACATTTTATAATGCTGTTGCCAATAACGGTAAAATGGTAAAGCCGCTGTTTGTAAAAAGAATCACCAATACTGGCAAAATAATTAAGGAGTATAAAACTCAAATCATAGAAGAGCGAATAGCATCACCTGAAACCATAAAAAACTTACGTATAATGATGGAAGGTGTGATTGAAAGAGGAACAGGTAGCAAACTTAAAAATCCAAATTACAGCATAGGGGGCAAAACAGGAACAGCGCTAGTAGCCGATGGAAGAAAAGGATACGGTCAAGCTATTTATCGTGCTTCTTTTTGTGGTTACTTTCCTGCAAATAACCCGCAGTACACTTGTATAGTTATGGTAAATGCACCTAGTAAAGGCACCTATTATGGTGGTGCCGTTGCAGGTCCAGTATTTAAAGAAATTGCCGATAAAGTTTATGCCAATAGCCACAACTTACACGGTGATATTAAACTGGTTTTAAATCAAACAAATCCGAATCCTACGATAATAAAAGGTGCACACAAGCAACAATTACAGACCGCATTAAACACCTTAGGCAAGGAAACAAAACTTAGTGATTCGATAGAGGAAAACGGAAGTGAATGGGCACAAGCAACGATATTAAATAACAAGGCCAGAATAACGCCACGTAACATCAATAAATACATGATGCCTGATGTAGTAGGAATGGGCTTAAAAGATGCTATTTACTTACTTGAAAATAATGGATTGCAAGTGCAAGCAGAAGGTTATGGAAAAGTAAAAATACAATCAATACCAGCAGGAACAACGCTGGTAAAAGGAACTAAAGTAATAATCAAATTAGGTTAATAGTAAATGAAAACCTTACAACAACTAATACAAGCCATCCCGAATGTTCAAGTAATTGGCAGTACAGGGGTAATTATACAACACTTAACCTACGATTCTCGTCAGGTTGGTGAAGGCTCGGTATTTTTTGCCATAGCAGGTACTCAAGTTGATGGACACAAATACATAAATGATGTTATAGAAAAAGGAGCTACAGCAATTGTTTGCGAGAATTTACCAACAATAATAAACAATACTGTAACCTACATTAAAGTAAACAATACAAGTGAAGTTATGGGTTTAATGGCTGGTGCATTCTATGACCATCCATCAGAAAAAATTAAGTTAACTGCCATAACAGGCACTAACGGAAAAACTACTGTAGCTACTTTATTATTCAAGTTATTTCGCTCTTTCGGTCATGATGTTGGATTACTTTCTACAGTACAAAATCAAATCAATGAAACAATCATTCCATCAACCCATACAACTCCTGATAGCATAAGAATAAATGAGCTATTGGCGCATATGGTTGAGCAAGGTTGTGAATATGCTTTTATGGAAGCCAGTTCACATGCAATTGATCAGAATAGAATAAAAGGATTACACTTTACAGGCACTGTATTTACAAATATTACCCACGATCATTTAGATTATCATGGCACATTTGCCAACTATATAAACGCCAAGAAAAAATTATTTGATGATGTAAATGATGATGCCTTTGCACTAACCAATAAAGATGATAAAAATGG
>JBILPP010000274.1:0-3205 GCA_044373765.1 Bacteroidia bacterium | reverse complement strand
AAATAATTGCCGAATAGGTTAATCCTAAACTTAAACCGAACCAAATTCCATATAATCCCAAATCGAAATATTTTGCCAACAACCAACCGATTGGAATACCAATTACCCAATAAGCTATAACAGTAAAAACTGTTGGCATTTTAGTATCATTGATTGCACGTAAAATACCTAAACTAACACATTGTACACCATCACTTAGTTGAAATAACGCTGCAATTAAAAGAAGGTTTGCTGCCATTCCTCCAACCAAAACATCATCAATATATAAACTAACAAAAAAGGTGTTAAATACAGCAAATAACAATGCAGTGCTTCCCATAAATAACACACTCATAATCAATGCTGCCTTACCCGACATAATCAGGTCTGTTTTATTCTTGCGCCCCCAAGCATCTCCAACGGCAATACCACCTCCTGCTGATAACCCTGTAGCAACCATATAGGTAACTGATGCAAGGTTAATGGCGATGTGATGGGCAGCAAGTTGCTCTTTACTAAACCACCCTATCATAATAGCTGCAGATGCAAATGCACCAACCTCAAAAAAATATTGCATACCCGATGGCAACCCTATGCGAAAAATATCTTTGAATAAACTTAAACCCCCGATATGCTCTTTTATTTTAAGCCAAGGTTTATATATATTACCCCTTAAAACAAAAGCTAACATAGCCGATGCCATTAGCAATCGGGTAAAAGAAGTAGCATAACCTGCTCCATCAAGTTCTAAAGCAGGTAAACCAAACTTTCCATAAATTAAAACCCAATTTAAAAATACGTTAAGCGCCAAGCCCAATATGGTAATAATAGCAGATGGCTTGGTAATAGATAATCCATCACTAAACTGTTTTATAGCAGTAAACAATAACATAAAAACAGTACCTCCGTTTAATATATGAAGGTATGATTTTGTTAGCACGGTAACCTCTTCGCTCTGCCCGAACCACTCAAGATTTATTGTTAGTATGTATAAAATAGCTACAATAAAAATACTTAATGTTAGCGATGCCCAGATACTTTGCCTGAGTAACAAAGCCGTTTCGTTGACATGCCCAGCGCCTTTGGCTTTGGCAACAATTGGAGATACTGCAGATAAAGTTCCTATACCAATGATTGAAACCAGAAAATAAACAGAGTTGGCTAAACCAGCTGCCGCCAAATTAGTGGCATTAATATTACCAATCATGACAACATCTGCAACACCCATCAAAACTATACCAATTTGGCCTATAATAATTGGGTAACTAAGTCTTAAAATTTGAGTAAAATAGGGTTTATATTTTTTGTACATCTGTTTATATACTAGGCCGTGAAGATAAGATATTTGTTGGTGGCTACTAAATATTGACATGATAATCAATATATTTTTGAATAGCATAATCAATAGGTAAATACTATTAAGATGATCTTAAACAAGGGCACATTAAAAGCAAAAGGCCTAGACAAAAATCAATGTTATTCCCTACGCTCACCAATTTGCTGACGCCACATGGCATAGTACAACCCTTTTTCATTTAATAAATCTTGGTGTTTACCCGTTTCAATTACAACGCCCTTTTCTAGCACAAAAATCCTATCGGCATGCATAATGGTTGATAATCGATGTGCTATTAAAACTGTTATACTATCCTTCTTATCTGAAATGTTTTTAATGGTATCTGAAATAGAAGCCTCTGTAATAGAATCGAGTGCTGAGGTTGCCTCATCAAAAACCATAATACGCGGATTACGTAGCAATGCACGTGCAATTGACAAACGTTGCTTTTCGCCACCACTTAATTTCATTCCTCCCTCTCCTATCATCGTATCTAAGCCATTTTCGCTACGATTTACAATATTGCTGCAAGCGGATTTTTCCAACACTTCTTCCAACTCTGTATCTGTTGCATTAGGTTTAACAAACAATAAATTCTCTTTTATAGTACCCGAAAACAATTGGGTATCTTGTGTAACAAAGCCAAGTTGTTGTTGCAGTTCATCTTTATCAATATCGGTTGAGAGGATGTTGTTGTATGAAATACTACCCGAATTTGGCGAATACAATCCAACCAACAATTTAACTAACGTACTTTTTCCACTACCGCTTGGGCCAACAAAAGCTATAGTTTCACCTTTATTTACATCAAAACTAATTTTACTCACTGCATCATATCCGGCAGACTTGTGCCTAAATACCACATCGTTAAATCTCATGATTTGTATCGCTCCAAGATGCTTTGGAGAAGTAGGCTTAGGCTCCAGAGGCGTATTCATGATTTGCTCAAAATTAGCCAACGAAGCTTCTGCCTCACGGTAGCTGATAATCACATTGCCTACCTCTTGTAAAGGACCAAAAATAAAGAAAGAATAAAATTGCAGCGTAATGATTTCACCGACACTCAATTGTCCTTCGAAAATCAAATACAAAAGCATAAATAATATTGACTGACGAAGTAAGTTAACCAAAGTACCCTGTACAAAAGAGATACTACGTATATCGCGAACCTTTTTTAACTCCAATTGCAATATTTTTTTTGTTGCTGCATTTAATCGGTTTGTTTCTTGGTTGGTTAAACCTAAACTTTTAACCAATTCAATATTTCTTAAGCTTTCGGTTGTACTTCCAGCAAGCATCCTTGTTTCACGGACAATATTGGTTTGTACTTTTTTTACGCGCTTTGATAAATAGTTGGTTATAACACTTAACGATGTTGCGGCAACTACATAAATTACAATTAATCCACCATGTACATTTATGGCGTATATCATCACAAACACGATACCCACAAGCGAGGCAAAAAGAATATTCACAAAACTCATGATAAACTTTTCAGTATCGATCCTTACTTTTTGTAAAATATTTAAAGTTTCCCCACTACGTTGGTCTTCGAAATCGCTAAACGGGATTTGTAATGTATGTTTTAAGCCATCAGTGTATATGTCTGCACCTAATTTTTGTATAACCAAGTTAACGGTGTAATCCTGAAAAGCCTTTGCAATACGACTTACCATTGCCACGCCAATAGCTGCTAAAATTAGTAACCCTGCACCTTTTATAAATTGACTTTGGGTAAAAGATGAAGCATGTTGGGCGTATTGGTCAATTATTTTTCCATAAATTAGTGGGTCGAGTAAAGAGAAAACCTGGTTAATGGTGGCAAATAACATGGATAAGCCAACTAGTTTTTTATATCGCTTAAGGTAAGTAACAAGTATTTTCATTGAT
>JBILPP010000273.1:0-3206 GCA_044373765.1 Bacteroidia bacterium | reverse complement strand
TGATGAATTACGCATCAGAGCACAACCTGTACCCTGCTGAAAACATGAATATCCAGTTTCATACTGATACCATTCATGTTGATGCATCATACAACTTAAGTTTGCTGGCCAATAGTTTAGACATGACCTTGGAGGAGCTGTTGGCTTATAATCCTGCTTTAAGAAGATCTGTTGTTCCGTTTGGTATAGAAAAAGTTACGTTAACAGTTCCTTATAATAAAGCGGTTAAATTCGCTTCTATAAACGATACCAGTTTTAAGCAAAATAGCAACGAGCAATTGTTGGCCATGAACCGTCAAATTGCAATAGAAAAAAAACAACAACTTGCTACTAACTCAAGCAACAAGAAAAAAACAACCAATAGCCGAACCATTACTGTAAAACGTGGTGACTCACTAGGCAAAATAGCCAATAAATACAACGTAAGTGAAACCGATTTAAAACGTTGGAATAAGATAAAAGGCAACCGCATCAACTCGGGTCAGAAATTAATTATTAAAGGTTAATACTTATAAAATTAAACAAAAAAGCCCCGAACATAATGCTGCGGGGCTTTTTTTATTATAAAATCAAACCATCACTTTAAGTGTTTTGCAAAACAAACACTGCTTGTTACACCATGGTATTGTCCGTAATTTGGAATACGATGGTAACCGTTTTTGGTATACAAATGAATAGCTTCTGGTTGGCGGATACCTGTTTCTAAAATCAGGTGATAAAATCCTAACTCCATAGCCCATTTCTCGAGCTCGTTTACCACCAAAGTGGCTAGGCCTTTACTTCGGTGTTCCAAGGGCACATACATGCGTTTTACTTCAATCTTATCTTCAGCATATGGGCGTAATGCACCACAACCAACAGGTATTTCGTTCTGATAAATTACTACCGCATATTTTACCGAATCAGATTTATTAAACTGCTCGTAAAACTCCGACTCGTCTCCATCACGTATGCGTAATTCTGCATCTAATTCTGTTACCAATTTCTTAAAATCAGTATGTGTAGCATCTGTCCTAATACAATGTATCATCAATCCTACAATCCTTTTGCAGTGCGTGCTGCACCAAATTCTAAAATGGCATCAATAAAATCGTAAGGTTTATATCCATTTAAGGCACATTGATGAAATATAGCCGTAGCGGGTGTCATACCAGGCAGTGAATTAACCTCAATAAAAACAACTTCGGGTATATTCTTTTTATCAATACGTACAAAGGCATCAATACGGCAATAACCTTGAACGTTTAAAGCTTTTGCACCTTCAACCAAAACTTGTTGTACTTGTTTGCTAATGGCCAAACGAGTTTTTTCGTTTTTATGGTAGCGTGCAGGTGTAATGTTTTGTCCTTGGCCAGCCAAAAACTTCTCTTCTAAACTCAATATTTCACCTTCGGCCAATGCCTCGCTTGGTTCAAACGACTCGTACACCAATTTACCTTTGGCATTATATGAAGTAAGCATCCCTCCTGTTATTTCTAAAAAGTGCGCTGCATTATTTCTATCAATAAAACCTTCAACCAAAAAGTAATTCTTTTTAGGGAACTCCTCTTTAGGTTTTAACCCTAATTTCTTGGCCAATTCAGGCTTTATATTTACGGTGCTTCTAAACACACCTTCGGCATAATGAACTAACTCTGCACGGGTTTTTATTTTTTTAACAGCACTGCTACATCCATCATCTGCGGGTTTTGCAATAAGCGGATAACCAATTTTTTCTATCGCTGCAATTAACTTGTTGCTGTCTTTTTTCCAATCGATATCAAAAACCAACATATGTTCGGCCACATTAAATCCTTTGGCACGTAGCAACTTATTTGTTTCAAATTTATTGATGGTAACTTGCGAACTTTCAACACCAGAACCATTATAAGGTATGCGTAATTTGTTTAGTTCCTTTTGCACCGTTCCATCCTCACCTGGTCGGCCATGTAAAGCAATAAATACGGCATCGGCCATTTTAGCCAATTGCTTGTAATTAATTTGTTTAGGTGCAAACAAATTTTTCGAACTGCCGTATTTTTCTATGATAGATTTACACTCCACAATTATTTTTTCGACCACTGCCGCACGCTTAAAATGAAATACTTTTTCGCGTATATCATCTGCATTATCTTTTAGCATAACGTTAATAGGAATAACATGTAGCGTATGTGCTTTTTCATCACCTGTTACAAAAACAGGAAATGGTTGGTACTTGCTACTTGATGCTAATTTCTCGTAAATGTTTCGTCCGCTTTCTACACTTATGTGTCGCTCGGTACTATAACCGCCCATAAATACAGCCACACGTTTCTTTTGTTGCTGTTGTTTTTTATTGGCTTTAATGGCAGTATCTAATCCATTTAACAACTGTTGGTAATGAAAATGAACAGGACTGTTAGCAACCCTTTCGGCCAATGAAGTACGTATGATGTAAGTTAAAAATTGCGAAGGGTTTAATCCAATTTCAGCCGCTTGATGAAAGAAAAATGATGAAGGCATCATACCCGATGTGGTATTCGGGTCGTTTAAAAATATTTCGTTTTTAGCGGTAATAAATCCATCAATACGGGCGTAGGTATTAAATTTAAAAAACTCAAACAAACGCACACATTCTTTACGTATTTTTTGTACTTGCTTTTCGGCAATATCTATAGGAGTTACTTTACGCGATAAGCCTGGTAAGTATTTGCTGCGGTAATCGTAAACCTCTGTTCCCTTTACTATTTCGGTTGGTGGCAAGGCTATTGCATGGCCGTTTTCATCCTTAATTACTATACAACTAAACTCGCGGCCTTTAATAAAACCTTCAATCAAACATTCGGTTTCGCTGTATATACTTTCTAGTATTAGGGTTGATTTTTTAACGAAGTGTTTATCCAATAACACATACAACTGATCGGGGTTATAAACCAGTCTACCTTCTGCTAATAATGGAAAAGAAATACCTTCCTTTACATCAGCTATTTTTTGCAACAACGCCAATTTTTCAACCTCCGATAAACCAACCCACTGATTTTTTTCAAGGGTTTGGATAAAGAAAGAAGCATCAACGGCACGCTCAAAATCGGGCAAATTGGTTTCGGTAATTACGCTTACCCCCACTGATGAACCTTGGTTTGCTGGTTTAATTACAAAAGGTAAACCCACTTGCTTTTTAACATCGGCCAGTATTTTTTTTCTGTCTGCAGATTGCCAATTTTGTTTGGTAATACCTAAAAAATTGG
>JBILPP010000272.1:0-3211 GCA_044373765.1 Bacteroidia bacterium | reverse complement strand
GTTCAGTTGTTTATGCACAAAAGCCTAATTCGGCTCCCAAAGCAAACCCTAAACCATTAATTCCTGTGGTTGTCAAAACGCCTTTGGATAGTGTTAAGTCAAAATTCGTTCCAACTGCTGATAGTTTAGTTTATGAAACCGCAACAGAGGAGCCAACAGATACCGCTGAAGTTCGTTTGGCTAAATCGGCACTTAAATCAAAAGTTAAATATTCGGCCCAAGACAGTATTGTGTATAATGCCTTATCCCAAGAGGTATTTCTATACGGGAAAGCTAAAGTTGTTTATGATGATTTAACCATTGATGCTGATTTTATAAAAATTGAATTAAGTAAAACCTTGGTTCATGCCACTGGTATTTTAGATAGTTCGGGTTATTTGCACGGTACGCCTGTTTTTAATCAAGGAGGGACAGAATACAAGGTCCAGCGTGTTTCCTACAACTATAAAAGTAAAAAAGGTTACTTAAGCGAGTTAAGAACCAAAGAGGGTGAGGGATATGTAAAAGGAACGGATGTGATCCGTTCTCCTGATAATGAATTTGGTATTCGCGAATCTTATTACACAACTTGCGATTTGGATACCCCACATTTCCATATTCAAGCAGCTCGATTAAAAATAATTCCGGATAAAAAAATTATTACAGGATCTGCCAATTTACGTATAGAAGGTGTGCCAACACCGTTGGTAGTTCCATTTGGTATTTTTTCTATAAAAAAAGGACAGTCTTCTGGTATCATCATTCCAACATATGGTAGCAGTTTAAATCGTGGATTCTTTTTACGCGGTGGAGGTTATTATTTTGGTTTGGGAGAAAAGGCGGACTATATGCTCACGGGAGATATCTACACCCAAGGCAGTTGGGCTTTAAACAATGTTTTACGATATAATTCCCGTTATCGCTTTAACGGACAATTGGGTGTTAATTATGCCAATAATAAATTTGGTGCAATTGATGATCCAACTTTCAATCAATCTAAAGATTTTAGGGTAAACTGGATACATAACGTAGATCCTAAAGCCCGACCAGGAACATATTTTGGGGCTAATGTTAATTTTGTAAGTGGAAGTTATTTAGCTAATAATTCGTACGTAGCACAAAATGTAATCAGCAACCAAATACTAAGCAGCATTAATTATTCGCGTAGCTTTAGTGGTGGTAAATACAATTTAACATCTAGTGCAAGTTTATCACAAAATTTACAAACCAGACAACTCAACGTGGCTTTGCCTAATGTTACACTTACTGTAAGTAGTTTTAGTCCATTTAAGGCAAAATCAAAACCAACTGCTGATAAGTGGTACGAGAACATCACAACAAACTATACGATGAATTTTAGGAATGAGATTAATACCTATGATTCGTTGTTGTTTAGTAACCGAAAACGAAGTGAATTTGCCAGTTTTTATGATACTGCTGGGCGTTATGGTATACAGCATGCATTGCCTATTCAAACCTCTTTTAAAATTTTAAAATACTATACTTTATCTGCAGGTGTGCAGCTAAATGAGGTGTGGTACTTGCAAAGTATTAATAAAACATATAACAGCGGATTGGTTACCACCAATAGAGAATCTGGCTTTGTAAGGGCTTTCACTTACCAACCAAGGGTTGGTATTAATACACGTATTTACGGAATGAAAACATTTAATGGAAATACCATTAAAGCCATTAGGCATGTTGTTTCGCCTACCCTTGATTTTACCTACACACCCGATTTTAGTGATGCTGCTTGGGGGTATTATAAAAGCTATCAAGACACTTTAGGGAAAATAAGCAGATACAGTATTTTTGAGCGCGGGGTTTTTGGTGGTCCGGGATTTGGACGACAAGGTAACGTGGGTTTTGCAATTGACAATAATTTAGAGCTAAAAGTAATGCGTGGAAAGGATACTGCCCGTAAAGAAGAAAAGATTCAAATTTTCGAGACGTTGCGTTTAGGCTCTTACTACAATCTTTTTGCCGATTCCTTAAATCTTGCTCCTATTACATTGAATGCGCGCACCAAGTTGTTTAAAAATGTAACCATAAATGCCAATGCTGTTTTAGATCCTTATAAAAATGAAATCGCAACAGTTGCAACAGGCTTTAAAAGCGTAACCCGCACCAAGGAATTTTATTGGAACCAAAATAGTTTAGGCGTAATTACTAATGCAAATTTAGCCTTGTCGGCAAGTTTTAATCCGCAAACTTTTAAACGAAAAGAAGGCGCTGCAGCTCAAAAATACGCCAATGAGTGGAAGTATGTTAATGCAAATCCATTAGACTATTATGATTTTAATATTCCATGGAACTTAAATGTAAATTACACCATTCAATATGCCCGCTACAATAACCTTAATAATCCGTTAACCTCCAATGTTGTTCAAACCTTAAACTTTAACGGTGATTTAAACCTAACCAAGAATTGGAAAATAGCCGCTACCAGCGGATACGATTTACAAACCAAAGAAATTACATTTACTACCATTGATTTTGTTCGCGATTTGCACTGTTGGACATTCAAACTTACTTGGATTCCTATTGGTTTCCGCCAAAGTTTCTTCTTCCAGATTAATGTGCGCTCAAGTGTGTTACAAGACCTTAAACTTACCCGCAGACGCGAGTGGTTTGATAGGGCTTTGTAAAGTTGTAATTTCTTATAATTTAATTTGTTATAGTTGACTTTATCAGATTTTAAGCTCGGGTTGTGATACTATTAGCAAACTAATCAAGCATTTCTCGTTTCAATTTATACCTTTGCACCACGTTAAAATATTTAAATAAATAAATATGGCTTTAGAAATTAAAGTGCCCACAGTAGGTGAGTCAATTAGTGAAGTAACCGTTGCACGCTGGAATAAAAAAGAAGGCGATTATGTAGAAATGGACGAATTACTTTGCGAGTTAGAAAGTGATAAAGCAACTTTTGAACTGAACGCTGAAGCTGCAGGAGTATTAAGTCCTAAAGCTGCCGAAGGCGATACCATTAAAGTAGGCGATATTATTGCTACCATTGATACAAGTGCTGCTAAGCCTGCAGGAGTCCCCAAAGCAGAGGTTAAGAAAGAAGAAACCAAGGCCGAAATAAAAGCACCTGCTGCAACACCAACCACAGAAAATTACGCAACAGGTACTCCAAGTCCTGCTGCTGCAAAAATACTTGCCGAAAAAGGCGTTGATCCAAAAGATGTTAAAGGCACTGGAGTTGCTGGACGTATTACCAAAGCTG
>JBILPP010000026.1:0-11119 GCA_044373765.1 Bacteroidia bacterium | reverse complement strand
AAAACTATAGCTTTGGCCGTGTTATTAAAAAGCTGAGCGATTTTAAAAGTGTGAAGTAATCATAAAAAAAGCCGCTTAGCGGCTTTTTTTATATGAGGGTGATAAAAGGTGATTTATTCTTAATGGTCAACTTTTTACTTCTATTTACGACCCGAGTACTCGGGTTATGAATGGGGGTAATTATCCGATAAACTGCCAATTTATGGCAGGTACTGTTAAATCTTAATTTTTATGTTGTAAGATGTACTCTTGTCTTCATAATAAATATTAAAGTAATCATTATCAAAGGAAACAACCCTAAATAATTTATAGTTTAATACGCCTTCCAAGCTCCCATTAATTATAATTAATCCATTTTCATTTGTTATGCTACTAATAACAAAATTGTTAAAAAAATCTGTCTTTGTCATATCACTAGCACTGCTCCATAGTTTAGCTTCCTGAATAGCAGTAAAACTTTTCTTTTCATTAATTACTTTTTGAAACTCTTCTAAGTTTGGTAATTGATTGGTATATGATATCCCAGTTAGATTGGTTTCTGCTGTTGAGCCTGATTGATAATATCCTCCCATTTTGTTTCCTTCGGTTCTTTGGTTTGTTAAATATATGATATTCGCTCCCATCATAGCCGCCACAATTTTCATTTTTCGGTAAGCACGCTCTTTTACCCTTTCTTGATTAGATAGAGTGGTAGTACCCTTCGCTTTTGAACTTACATCTCCAACTTTAAATAGACCTCTTACTTCACTTTCAACTTGTGTTATTGTTACATTTTCAAAATCATCCACGCCATTAATTTTTTTAAGTGATGTAGCTTCTGCAAACGTTTGAACTCTACCGCTTTTGAAAACGATTTTTTGAACTGAATTTTTATAGATTGAGTTAGTCAAGTCTTCTCCTGGAAATGCGTATTTTACAGCATCTGGAGTAATCTCTTTAACAGAACAAGGGATTTTTTCATTGTTTGAAAAAATGGTGTCGGTTTGTCCGAAACATAAATTAGTAATGGCTAAAGTAATTAAGGTTAAAATCTGTGTTTTCATTTTTGTATTTATTTAAATGGTTTATACTTATTATTTGGTTTAACGTTTTGCAGATTTCCGATGGGCAGGCTTTTCACCACAAAAGTTTGTTCGGAGAACTGAACTTTCGGCTACCACAAAACTGTCAAGCGGAGACGAAACCCCGCCTATTGCCAATGTGCTGTTATGCGGTCGTGCTAGTTTTTTAATTTGTTGGATGTATTTTTTTAAAATGCCACTTAATAAAAGTTACAGGATACCAGAGTGCCCGATATAGCTTTGGCTTTGGAAATATCCCCTTAATTTCATAATAGTCACTTCCTCTTGTTATGTTAGTTTGGAACAAGAGACAAAATGAGCCTCGCCCATAAAGTTTACCTAATGAAATGCAATTCTCGTTCAATACTTTTCCTGCTGCCTCGGTCCCTGTAGTTCCTAGTCCAGTAAGAATAAAAACTGGCATTTTAGAATTCGCCATAAATGTTTTTTGCAAAATTCCTGCATCAGAAGGATATGCAGCTCCTAAAGCTAAATTGTTTCCTGAAATTGAAAGATTGGTATCATTTGCTCCGAGTTGAAAATTTATTGGAGAGCAATAACTCATTAAGTCACGTGTTTTAGGATTAAATCCTATAGAAAAAATCGGACTAAAATGTTCATTCCAATCTTTAAGTATGTCGGCAATTCTAAAACCGTCATGTTTATTTATTTGGCCTAGTAAATTAAATATTTCAGCAGCACATTGTCCATCTGATTGCGACCATACAGGATCAATATTCTGATAAGTACGTATTCCAAAGTTATTTTGATTTTGAGGAAGAGGTTGAGGAAAGCGACATACATATATTTGGTTATGAGTTAAATGTAATTGATTATTATGATTATTTGCTCCCGATAATTGAGATAAGAAAATCAGGATGTCCTTCTTTGAATTTCGAAACCCATCTAAAACCAAATTAATAGGTTGTGTCGAAACTAACCATACTCTCAATTTTGTAAATAAGTAAAACACAGTTGGGATTAGAAATGAACTTATCACAACGTCACGCCATGAGTCTTTAGGAATACCAGTAAAAAAATCAATTACTTCCTGTATCATATGATTGTTTGTCTATTTATTTACAAAATGAGTATTAAGCATGCCGCATAACTTACATAACTAGGAAACTATAAACCGTGAAATCTTTAAATGATATCCCTGTGCAGGGAATACTGCGAAAGTTTATTGGCTTATAAATGGTTAACACATTCGTACTATTTAAAAATAAATGAATGGAATTCGGGCTAGGAGTATACAAATGAGGTTAGGTTTAAATACAAAACCAAATAAGCCATTTGTTTTTATTTAATCAAAAAAATTACACGAAGAGATGTAAAAGTGATATTAGTGGGGTGATGAAGTAATGGAAAGAAAATAATTAATTCTGTTAACGCGGACGTTTCGTTCGTGTTTCGTTATTTACTTTTGGTATTGAGTTTTTTGAAACAACTTAAACTTGGTTAATTACCTGTACCACGCGAAAGGATTAGCTGCGCTGTAATGCGTTTCCCGCGGCAGCGGGGGTGGGTTGCGGTAAACGGACGGCACGTCCGAGTGAACGGGGTGTACATGTAAGGTTATGCTTTAAATACAATACCCAATAAGTAATTTGTTATTACATAACCAAACAAAAAATTTCATTAAGTGGAATAAAAGTGATATTATGTGTGGGGAGATATAACAGAATACCCCTCACTCTGAGTAAAGGGAGCTCCCCCGAGTACTCGGGGGGAGCAACGCTTACCTCTGATAATTTTTGTTACAAATTTAAGTGGTATCCTTAGATATAATTTACAAACGGAAGTGTTCCCCGCCTATTAGGAGGGGTGGCCGCAGGCCGGGGTGGTGCAAACTACAATCATATAACTACCACAAAATACACCTTCAATCAGAGGGAAACTAGGCTGTTTAAAATTTTGTGTCGAATAGGTAAATTTGTTTTAACAGTAAATACCTATGAAACTCATTCACAACAAATCATATCTAAAGCCATATCGAACATCTTTAAGAAATAAGTCAACTCCAGCAGAAGCATTTTTATGGAACTACCTTAAAAAATCGCAATTAGATGGAAGAAAATTCAGAAGGCAACACAGCATTGATCAATATATTGTAGATTTTTTTGTTATGAAGAGTCATTAGCAATTGAATTAGATAGTGAAATTCATAACATGCGAATTGAAGAGGACGAAATACGTGATGCATATCTGAAATCAAAAGGCATTAAGGTTATTAGGTTTGAAAACAGGTTTGTGTTTGAAAACCTTGATCAAGTATTAGATGATATAAGAAAAAGCTTTACCCCTCACCCTGGGTACAGGGAGCTCCCCCGAGTACTCGGGGGGGAGCAGCGCGTAACACAGATGAATTTCGTATTGAATTATAGTTTCATGTTAAAGTCAAATCCTCAAATGAAAGTGCTCCCCGCCTTTTTGGAGGCACCGAATCAAGTTCGGTATTTACGAGGTGGCCGCAGGCCGGGGTGGTGCAAGTAATACACACACAAAGCGTAACCTAATATTAGAAAGAAAATCTCCGAATCTTAAGCCAATAACCAAACTAAGAAATATCGAATATCGAATAATGAATAATGAAGTTGGGAAGAAACTTACCATATTAAGTAACTTTATAAACTTCAAACCATGAACCACAAATTACAAACCTTTCACACTTTGAAGCTTTAGCGTAGAAGTGTTACTTTTCCCACTTTAAGGTTTCTATCATGTGTAAGATGTCCTTTTTTAAATAAGTAAGCACAGGCGATACACTATCTACATTGGTGCGCTCATTAAAATAAAGTGCACCACGCATGTAATTCTTTACACTATCGGTTACATAAAACTGAAAACTACTTGCAGTATTGCCGCTTAGTTCATACACCATGCCATGCAGCCTGTCGTTTTCTATATAGGTTTCATAAATTTCGTCTGCCTTCACGGTATGCTTGTAAACAAGTGTACGGGCATCTTCGGCAAGTTGATCTAACTCACGCGGGTTTTTTACCTGATCAAAACTAATGTGTAAGGTGGCATTGTAAGGTTGGTAGTAAATGTTAAACCAACACTTTTTATTTTCCATACTAAAGTCGGGTAGCACGGTGGCGTAATTTGGAATTTCGCAGCTAAAGCCACAATCGTTGTGGTGGGCTTTGTACTGTTTTTGAGGGAATTCAAAACGCTGAAATCCGCGTGGTTTTGGGGTGTAATCTTCACCACATCCAATACCTAAAACAACAACGGTTAACAACAATAATATTCTCATACGTTTAGGCGTGGTTTTGCGGGTTAAGTATTTCTACTTTCACCCGTTTAATTCTTCTTTTATCAGCCGATTCAATTACAAATTTAAAATCGGCATACACAATTTCATCTCCTTGTTTTGGCATTTCCTCTTGCAGTTCCAGCAACATGCCACCAAGTGTATCTGCATCTTGTCGGGCATCATCAAATACTTCACTTTCAATTTCCATAAACTTACACATGTCGTTTATGGCTATCTTGGCTTCAAACACAAAAGTGTGCTCATTTAAGCGCGAGTAAAATACTTCGTCCTCATCAAACTCATCGTTAATTTCTCCAAATATTTCTTCCAAAATATCTTCCATGGTAACAATACCTTGGGTACCACCAAACTCATCAACCACCACTGCCAAATGCACACGCTTACTTTGGAACTCTTTTAATAAATCGTCAATTTTTTTACTCTCTGGTACAAAGTATGGTTTACGTATTAAGGTAAGCCAGTTAAAATCATCGGCATTGTGCATGTGAGGCAGCAAATCTTTGATATACAGCACACCATTTATGTTATCTAAATTGTCTGTATAAACGGGCACACGCGAGTAACCCCAATCGTTAATTTTCATCAACAATTGTTTAAATGGAGTATCCGATTTAATGGCTGTGATATCGGGCCTTTGGCGCATAATCTGTTTCACGTTTATGTTGCCAAAATTTACAATAGATTTTAGGATGATTTTTTCTTCACGAGGTGTTTCTTCTTCGTTGGTAATTTCAATGGCATGTGTCAGTTCATCAACAGAAAGGATATGGCCTTTTTTGGTAACACGTTTATCAATGATAGAAGTTGATTTTACCAATAAAAACACAAAAGGTTTAAGTACCTTACTTAAAGTGTACATGGGTATGGCCACAAATCGGGCAACGCGCATGTTGTTTTGTGAGGCGAATATTTTAGGCATTACTTCGCCAAACAGAACCAATATAAAAGTTACCAGTACAATTTCTATCATAAACCCAAACATGGGGTTATTACTAAAGTCAAACCACAAACCAATAATTACAGTAGAAACCATAACAATTGCAATGTTTACAAAAGTGTTTGAAATAAGAATGGTGGCCAGTAAATGTTTAGGGTGATTTATCAGGTACTCGGTGTATTGGGCCGTGCGCGATTCCTCCTCTGTTAATTCTTCAATTTGTATTTTAGATAAACTAAAGAAAGCATTTTCTGAGCTGGAAATAATTGCCGAGCAAATAATAAGTGCAACCACCACAGCTACGCTTATAAATATGGTAGCCACATCGGTAGTGGTAAGTGTTGTGTTAATAATACTTAACACAGTATTGACCGGAGGTTCTGAAGATAAACTACTTTCCAAGTTGAATTAATTAAGTTAAATATACAATGTATTAAAATGGCAAATCGTCCATTCCATTTACATTACGCTCTTCACCTGTTGTTGCAGGTGTGTTTGTTGCACTTTGCTCTTGTGATTGATTGTTTTGTGCACCATCATTTTCATTTGAGTTATTTCGTGAACCCAACAAAGTTATGTTATTCGCTCTTATTTTTATGCCACTGCGTTCAATTCCTTGTTGGTCGGTCCATTTTTCTGTTCTAATTTTCCCTTCAACATAAACCGTAGATCCCTTTTTAAGGTATTTATGCGCAATGTCTGCAAGGTTATCCCACAACTCCACACGGTGCCATTCGGTATCTGTTCTTCTTTCACCTGTTTTGCTGTCGGTATAACTTTCACTGGTAGCCAAACTTATGGTTAATACGCGTCTGGTGTTGTTTTGCCCAAGCACACGTGGTTGTTCAGGGTCGCGACCAAGGTTGCCAATTAAAATAACTTTGTTTACACTCATAGCAATAAATTAATAGTTTGTTAAGGCAATATAGTATTCAAAAAACGCTCAAGCAAGCGGGGTACTGCAAAAGTATGAATATCATTTGGTGATACCTGCACGTATCCTTTATCTGCTGCGGGTTTTATCTGTTTTCCACTTACTCGCCAAAAAACAGCAAATAGGGTTTGATGCGTAAGTTGGTGCTTGGTAGAAAACATGGGTATTAATTCATCAGGCAGTTTATTTAAAAGTTCTTTGGTTTTTGGGTTTTCCAATAGGTCTAGTGCACTTACTTCCGTATCAGATTCAACCAAAGGAAATTCAAAAAGGTTATTCCATATTCCATCATTATTACGTTGGCGTAAATAGGTATTCCCTTTGCTGTCTTCTATATAGAAGTAGTTGAGGTAGCGGGCAATTGGTTTACGTTTTTTTTCTTTAACAGGGAAATTGTACACCTTATTTTGTTTGTAAGCTTCACATTGAAGTCGCAATACGCATTGCTCGCACAAAGCTTGTTTGGGCTTGCAAACCACTGCCCCTAGTTCCATTATGGCTTGGTTGTGCGTTGCAGGTGCATCTGTATTCAGTAATTCTTGGGCAAGTTCGGCAAATATTTTTTTGCCTTTTGCACCATTAATTGGTTCATCAATGGCAAATAACCTAGCCAATACGCGGTATACGTTGCCATCAACAACAGCGTGTGCCTCATTAAAGGCAAACGAAGAGATGGCAGCCGCGGTGTATGGTCCTATGCCTTTAAGTTCAATAAGTTCGTGATAAGTTTTAGGGAATTCACCATTGTAATCACTAGCTAAAATGCGCGCTGTTTTAAGCATGTTGGCCGCACGGTTATAGTAACCCAACCCTTGCCATAGTTTCATCACTTCATTATCGTTGGCATGCGCAAGTTTTTGTAGGGTAGGATAGTTAGCAATAAATTTGTTGTAATAGGGCAAACCTTGTTCTACACGCGTTTGCTGCAATATAATTTCCGACAACCATATGTAATAAGGGTTATTTGTATCGCGCCAAGGAAGCTCGCGTTTATTGGTTAAGTACCATTTAATTAAAGGTTGTAAAGGAGTCATATTTATAATGCGAAAATACACCACAGATATTTTTTTCCATCAATTAGTGCATTTTGTTTTGAAATTCATACCTTTGCAACCCGCTTTACCAGAAGAGGGGCAAAGCCAAACATTTGACTCTAAAGTTATTAATAGTTAAAAACCGTAGAAAATGACAAAAGCAGAAGTAATTGCAGAAATCGCAACCAAAACAGGAATTGAGAAAGCACACGTGCAAGAAGCAGTAGAATCTTTCTTCAAAGTAGTAAGAACCTCTATGACTGAGGGCAAGAATGTTTATTTCCGCGGTTTTGGCAGCTTTGTAATTAAAAAGAGAGCTAAAAAAATTGCGCGTAACATCAGCAAAAACACCGCAATGGTAATTGATGAGCATTTCATCCCAAGCTTTAAACCCGCTAAAACTTTTGTAGATAAAGTTAAGAAAAGCGAAACGGTTAAAACCAAAGCAGCTAAATTAGCAGCTAAAGCTTAATGAAATTTAACAGCAAGCAAATTTTACTTGTTACCATAGCATTGGTAGTTACAGCTACTTTATTTGTTATGGGCTACAAAACTCCTTTTGGGCAAAACAGCTCAAAAGGTGTTTCTGTATTAAGTGAACAGTTTGATGCTGAAGGTTTTTTAAAGGAACAAAAAGCGAAACTTACACCTGAACAATCAAAACAGGTTGAGTTGCTTGAGGCTGATAAAAAAAACAAAGAAAATTTAGTTCAGTTAGCTAATCTTTGGGATTCGTTAAAGGTAACCTACTTGAGTGCTTATTACACACTTCAGTTGGCTCAATTAGAAAATAACGAAATTACTTGGTTTGCGGCTGGAAGTAAATTTTACAATGTAGCCAACTTTGCAAGCGATAGTCTTTTAGGTACACATGCAATTGGAAAAGCAAAAGAAGCTTACAGTAAAGTATTGGAGTTGAATCCTGCTAACTTACAAGCCAAAAGCGCTTTAGCTGTTTGTATCATACAAGGAGACAACGATGTAATGAAAGGTGTGAGCCTTTTAAAAGAGGTTGTAGCTACAGATTCAAACAACGTTCAGGCCATTTTTACCTTAGGAATGCTTTCCATTCAAAGCAGCCAATTTGAAAAAGCTCAAGAACGTTTCGAAAAATTGATTAAACTTGAACCCTTTAACCCGGAGTACTATTTTTACTTAGGTGAGGTTTATGCAAAAAGTGGTAATGTGGCCAAAGCCATCAAAACCTACGAAACTTGTAAAACCTTAGTAACCGATAAAGAGGCTAAAAAAGAAATAGACCAAATAATTAATAAACTAAATAAATTGTAACACTATGCCAAGCGGAAAGAAAAGAAAAAGACATAAGATCGCAACGCACAAGCGTAAAAAAAGACTTCGTAAAAATAGACATAAGAAAAAATAATTTTTCTTAAACGCTGTAATACAAATATCTTTTTTATTCAAAAGATCTTAATGGTAAACCGTTCATTGCTGGGCGGTTTGCTGTTTTTAAACACACGTGTAAAAAATTGTGAGCTACGAACTAGTAATTAATAGTCATGCGAATGGTGGGGTTGAAATTGCGCTACTAAGAGACAAAAAACTCATTGAGCTTCATCATGAGAAAGCGGATAATAGTTTCGCTGTTGGTGATGTTTACCTTGGCACAGTTAATAAACTGATGCCAGGACTTAATGCTGCTTTTGTTGATGTTGGGCATGAGAAAGATGCATTTCTACATTACCTTGATCTTGGCCCTCAGGTAAAGTCGTTGGTTAAACATACCAAAACTTTACGCAATAATCCACACGCTGATGTTTGGCCAGAAGCCAAATTGAATGAACCCGATATTGAAAAAACGGGAAAAATTAACCAGGCATTGCAACGACTTCAACAAGTTGTAGTGCAGGTTACCAAAGAACCCATCTCTAATAAAGGTCCGCGTTTAACTTCCCAGCTTTCTCTTGCTGGGCGTTACGTAGTACTTATGCCTTTTGATGGTGTTGTTTCTATCTCCAAAAAAATTGTTAAAACAGAAGAACGACTACGCTTAAAAAAATTGGTACAAAGCATTAAGCCCGCCAATTTTGGTGTTATTGTGCGCACCGTTGCAGAAGGACAAAGTGTTGAAGAGCTGGAAAACGATTTAAAGGATTTGATGAAACGTTGGGAGCATTTATGTACCCAATTAAAAACAGCTGTTCCAGGTCAAAAAATTCTTGGCGAAAGCGAACGTACTTTAACTTTAGTACGCGATTTGTTAAATGATGATTTTACAGGCATTTATGTAAGTGATGGGTTCTTACTAAACTCTATCAAAACCTACATCGAAAAGAAAGCGCCTGAGTTGGAAAAAATTGTGAAGTTGTACTCTGGTAAACAGTCAATTTTTGAACATTATGGAATCGATAAACAAATCAAAAGTTCGTTTGGAAAAGAAATAAACTTTATGGGGGGCTCATATTTAATTATCGAGCACACCGAGGCATTACATGTTATTGATGTAAACAGCGGTAGTATTACCGGAAAAGACATTAATCAAGATGAAAATGCACTTAAAGTTAACTTAGAAGCAGCAGCAGAAATTGCCCGTCAACTCAGGTTGCGTGATATGGGTGGTATCATTGTTGTTGATTTTATTGATCAGAAAACTGCAGGTAATAAACGTTTGGTATACGAACGTTTAAAAGACGAAATGAAAACAGACAGGGCAAAACACAAAATTTTGCCTATGAGTCCTTTTGGGTTAATTCAAATTACGCGCCAGCGTGTACGCCCAGAAATGACTGTTGTTACAACCGAAAAATGTCCTACTTGCGATGGTACTGGTGAAATAACCAACAGTATTGTAATTGCAGATGAGATAGAAAATAGGTTGAAATATTTCCTTCAAAACATGAACATGAAAGGTTCAATTACCATTGAAGTTCATCCTTATTTATATGCTTATTTTACCAAAGGTTTTTTAGGATCTATTCGCTTTAAATGGCTTTGGACTTACAAACGTTGGATAAGTATTAGACCAGTTAATGCCATGCATTTTGGTGAGTACCGTTTTATAAACGCACAAGGCGAAGAGATATTAGTATAAAATATACCATTTCAACGGTATCGTTATAAATCTGATTGGTTTACAAGGTTGGATTTGTTCTGCTGTTGTGATTGTTTTTTGCCGCGTGTTACAGAGCGGGAATACATCACTTTAACTATGTGCATTTGCTATCTCTTTATTTCTCTTTTCATTTTAGCATAAACAGTTATCTTTGGTGGTACAACAAATCTTTGTTATGCGAATCAAAATTATTCTTTCTTGTCTAGCAATTCTCACCCTTGCTTCATGCGTTTCAAAACGTAAGTACAACGACATGTATGCGCTGTGGGTTTATACCGATAGCCAGTACCAATTAATAAAAGGTAAAAATAGCAATTGTGATAAACGCATTTATGCTTTACTTTCTGAAGTAGATAGAATAAGAAGAGATTCAGCCTACATCGACTCGGTTTGTAGATCGAGTATGAATAAAAGTGATGCTGATAAAGTACGGTTAGAAGCAGAAAGAAAACGCTTGCGCGAAGAACTTACTGCACAATCAAGTAAACTTACCTTATCTGCAACTAAAATTGCAGAACTCGAATCGGTATTATTCCGTAAAGATTCTATGATGCGTGCTACGCGTAATCGCTTACAACAAGCATTATTAGGTTTTAAAGATAAAGGCGTGGATGTTCATGTGGTTGGCGGTAAAGTATACATCTCACTTGATGAGCGGTTGTTGTTTCAATCGGGTAAGGTGGATGTAAACCCTGAAGGTAGAAATGCATTGTTAGAAATTGCTAATGTGTTAAACCAAGACCCAACTACCATCATGACGGTAGAGGGACATACAGATAATATAGCCTACAAAGGAC
>JBILPP010000271.1:0-3220 GCA_044373765.1 Bacteroidia bacterium | reverse complement strand
TAATGTAATGTGTGATTTTAATTTTAGGAAACTAATTATGAATACACACATTGATTGCATAAAAAAAGAGCCACAAAAATTTGTAGCTCTTTAGTTTTTTAGGTAGATGTTTTAAATTAAACCAAATTAATTTTAATACGCTTACCAATTTCTTCTATATCTGATTTAAACTTTTTGTCTGTTTCAATTAAGTCGTTAACAGTTTGGCAAGCATGGATAACAGTTGAGTGATCACGTCCTCCAAAATGCATTCCTATTGTTTTTAATGAAGCTTTTGTTAAATCTTTTGCATAATACATAGAGATTTGACGTGCTTGTACAATTTCACGTTTACGGGTTTTCGATTTTACTAAATCAACCGGTATGGTAAAGTAATCACAAACTAATTTCTGTATAAATTCTATTGAAATTTCGCGAGATGAATTTTTCACGAAGTTTTTCAATATCTGTTTCGCCAATTCAAGTGTAACTTCTTTACGATTTAACGAAGCTTGTGCTAAAAGTGAAACCAATGCACCACGTAACTCACGAATGTTATTGTTAATGTTATGAGCTACATACTCAACTACATCACGACTTAAAGTAATGCCATCATTGTACATCATGGTTTCTAATATACTTAAGCGAGTTTCAAAATCTGGTTGTTGTAAATCGCATGATAAACCCCACTTGAAGCGTGATAACAAACGCTCGTCCATACCTTTTAAATCTTTAGGTGCACGATCGCTGGTTAATATTATTTGTTTACCTTGTTGGTGCAAGTGGTTAAATATAGTGAAGAAGATTTCTTGCGTTTTTTGTTTGTTCTCCAAAAACTGCACATCATCCACTATTAATACATCCACGTTTTGGTAAAAGTTTAAAAAGTCTTGACTGCTATTATTACGCACCGACTCTACATATTGGTTAGTAAACTTCTCTACTGGTACATACAAAACAATTTTGATTTTGCTGTTTTGTTTAATCATGTTACCAATGGCTTGCACCAAATGTGTTTTGCCTAATCCTGTTTCGCTAAATATCATTAACGGGTTAAAAGATGTACCACCGGGCTTATTAGCAACAGCAAAGCCTGCCGAACGTGCTAATCGGTTGCAATCACCTTCAATAAACGTATCAAAGTTTAAAGACGGATTTAAGTTACTATCTACATTAACCTTTTTTAAACCAGGGATAATAAACGGATTTTTGATGTTGCTGCTTAAGTTAAGCGGCATACCAATATTTTGTGTGTCTGATTTATGATTATTACTGCCGGGTAAATTAACCACATAGGGATTGGCATTATTGCTGCTGTTCTCAACAATAATATTGTATTCTAATCTAGAGCCTGGACCAAGTTCTTGTTTCAGGGTTTTCTTTAGTAAAGTTACATAGTGTTCTTCTAACCATTCGTAAAAAAACTGACTCGGAACTTGTATTGTTAAAATCTTATTGTCTAGCTTAACCGGTTTAATGGGGTCAAACCAAGTTTTAAAACTTTGGGGTGATACATTGTCTTGAATCAATTTCAAACAGTTATTCCAAACACTATCGGCAGTTTTATCAGTCATAATTAATACTCTTTTCGTTGGTGAAATTGGAGTATTTATTGTTAATAAAAAAATTTTTTTTACGTGAGATTTTGTTTGGAAAACTCAATAAGCGTGTAAGTGATTGTATTTGTTGTTTTTTGCTGATAGGATAACAAAAAAAATGCGACATTTTGTACAAAAAATTTTGTTTATAACCCCCCTTTTTGTGTTTAAAACTTACACTTGTATGTACAATTATCAACGTCTTTTAACATCCATTCGGGTTAATGTACATGTTTATGCCTATGCTTGTGTTTACTAGACTTTTAGCAGTATCAAAATAGAAATCTATTTTTCCTAGTTGCAATCCAGCCCAACCTACTTGATTGATAATTACGTCTTTATTCAATTGGTTTTTTATAACAATGGGTTTTGGCAAAAAGGTGTGTGTGTGCCCACCTACAATAACATCAATATAGGCTGTTTTCTGAGCTAATTTTTTATCGCTTAGTTTTTCACTTTGGTATTCAAATCCTAAGTGCGATAGACAAATAACTAAATCACATCCTTTTTGTGTTTTTAGGTCTTTTGCAAGTTTATCTGCTATATCAATAGGGTTGTGGTAAACAATATCGCCATATAACTCTTTAGGCACTAGTCCTTCAAGTTCGATGCCCACACCTATAACTCCTATATTAACTCCCCCTTTTTTAAATATACGATAAGGCTTCACTTTATCTGCCAATAATGTTTTACTAAAATCGTAGTTGCAATTTAATAGTTCAAATTTAGCATGTTGTAATTGGTTAATAATGCCTTCAATTCCATTATCAAAGTCGTGGTTGCCCAATGTAGCAGCATCATAGCCCATTTCACTCATTAACTTGTATTCCAGTTCTCCTTCAAAAAAGTTGAAATACGGAGTACCCTGAAAAATATCTCCAGCATCTAAGAGTAGCACATGCTCTTCATCCGCTCTAATTTTTTTAATTAATGCTGCACGAGTAGCTGCTCCGCCCATTCCAGCATATTTTCCGCCATCTTTAGGGAATGCTTCTATACGGCTGTGCCAATCATTGGTATGTAAAAGTGTAACCTTAATTAAATCAGGTTTTGCTATTGCGCTTAAAGGGAATTCGCTAAGCATGGCCAATGCACCTAATTTAGCACCAGTTTTTATAAAGCCTCTTCTGTTAATTTTGTTTGATGCGTCCATTGTTATCGGCTTTAATGGTTTGTTTGTTTTTTACATAATCTATAATTGCATCTCTTAACTTATAGTTGTTGTTGGTCCGTTTGCCTTTGGCAAACATAGCTGCGCCATCTCCACCATTTGCAACATAATCTGTTGTAGCTACAAAATAAGTTTTCGATTCGTTAAACGGTTCTCCTTTTATTTTAACGTTATTTGCTTCATCATCAGTTATCGTCAATTCTATTCCGCTAACTGGTGCGCCTTTCCATTTTGCTATCCAAGCAAATAATTCTTTACAGGCATTGCCGTCTAATTCAACCACTTCAATCATGTTATCAAAAGGCATCAACTCATAAAGCTTACCAATGGTAATTGGGCCTTTTTGTATGGCAGGTAAGCGTATACCGCCAGCGTTTAATACACAAAAATCTACTGTTGCATTATTATTTTGTGCATATATTAAACAAGCATCGGCAGCAAAGTTGCCCAGTGTTCCATCAGGAAGTTCTTT
>JBILPP010000025.1:0-11249 GCA_044373765.1 Bacteroidia bacterium | reverse complement strand
AGGGGAATTATTGCACACGATGTTTGCCGTCAAACCCAAAAGCAATATGACTTTGTATTGAACGACAGACGTTACGCGATATATGAAGCACCACTAGAAAAACAAATAGTAGAAACAGGCAAAAAAACAGAGACATACCCAAACATGTATAGGTTAAAAACTGGATATGCAACAAAGCCATTTGTAATTGGAGAAGCTATTTTTAAACCGCGTATTTTACCTGGAGAAAACCCAGTGGCTCCACAAGCCCTTACTCCAAAGAAAACAAGGGAAGATAGTACCGATAAATTCTTTTTTGTAAGCGACTTTACTCCAAGCACCTTTACTCCCGAAGAAATAAAACCCTCGTTTAAACAAGTGATTACTACAACGGGTAAATTTTTAAAAGTAAGTGCGCCTAAGTTTTACAATGTCACTTTCTTCACAGATAAATTAGTAACTCAACTAGATAATTCTGTAATCAACTCATACTACCAACCAATTACACCAGGTGGTGAAAATTTATTTAATACAGGCCTTAACGGTATGTTTAAGTTTGGGTTGGTTGATTTGTTTGAGGATTATAAAATAGTAGGTGGTTTTAGGTTACCATATAATTTAGTAGGTGCCGATTATTTTTTAACTTACGAAAACCTTAAACGCAGACTCGATCAGAAGATAACCTTGTTTCGCCAAAGCAGAGAAGGTGCAGCCGAAGGAACAGTAACCAAAAATACCGTACACGAAGTTCGGTATGAATTAAAATATCCAATAAATCAAGTATGGAGTTTACGCGGTAATATTTTTACACGAGTTGATCGAGATGTTTTTAAAGGAATAACCATACCTACACTTGCTAAACCAGATAGGGAAGATATATGGACAGGCTATAAAGGTGAAGTGGTATTTGACAACACCATTCCTAAAGGTTTAAACTTATTAGATGGCACCAGATTTAAGGTTTTTTATGAGCAGTATATTAACTTTAATAATGACAAAATTAGACTTAATGCGGCCGGATTTGATTTGAGGCATTACGAACCCATACATAAAAACATTATTTTATGTACTCGCTTTACCGCCAACACCTCTTGGGGCCAGCAAAAAGTTAAATATGTTATGGGTGGAGTAGACAACTGGCTATTTCCAAAATATGAACAAAGCAATAACCCTTCAACACAAACCAACTATTCGTTTCAGGCATTAGCAACCAACATGCGTGGGTTTAAACAAAACATACGTAACGGAAGCACTTTTGCAGCGGCTAGTGTAGAAATAAGAGTACCTATTGTATCCTACATTGCCAACAGGCCAATTCGTTCCGACTTTTTAAACAACTTATTACTTATGCCGTTTTTTGATGTGGGAACTGCCTGGACAGGAAGTGGGCCGTATAGCGATGAAAATACGTTTAATCAAAAAATAATTGAAGTTCAAAACCTAAAAGCTACCGTAATAAATGTTCGTGAACCCATTATAGCAGGTTTTGGACCAGGATTAAGAAGCAAATTGATGGGTTACTATGTTAGGCTTGATATAGCCTGGGGAATACAAGACTATGAGGTTGCTAAAAAGCCAATATATCATTTTTCTTTGAGTATGGATTTTTAATTCTTTTCACTAAATTGGTGTTACCAAATTTATGATATCATGAAAAAGATTTTACTTATTACCGTCATCATAATTATAGCCATACTTGGTTTTCTTTCTTACGAGGGAATGTGGGCTAGTGCCAATATTGAAAAAAGCGAAGAAGGTGGTTATTTAATGATTGGAATGGAACACCGTGGTGCATATTACAAAATAAGTAACACCATGAAACGGTTAGAGAAAGAGGTTACAGAGGCTGGAATTGAAAACCCAAGTTTTGCAGGAATTTATTATGATGATCCCGATAAGGTGGCCGAAGATTCGTTAAGAAGTTTTGCAGCCGTAATTATAAATAACCCTGCAGACAGTGCAAAGCTTGTAAGCATGAAAGGGTATAAAGTGGTTTACGTAGAAAGAGGCAAGGCTTTAATATGCGATATGAAAACACAGGGTATGGTTTCAACTATTATTGCAGTGTATAAAGCTTACCCAGCCTTTTCAGCGTATTTTGTAACACATCCTGATGAGGCTAATACCATAAAATACACCTACGAGTTATACAAAGAAGGTACAACCCGATTTGTTTTTCAACACCAATAAATTTAGTTGTTTTCTACTGCCATTCCATCGTTAAAACAATGACGACAGCGGGCTTCGTATGTATCTTTTTCGCCCAACATTACTTGGCCATTGTCAGATGTTTTTCTGAAAGAATGCGTAGCTAAATCGCCACAAACCATACAAATGGCATTTACTTTAGTTACATATTCGGCAATGGCCATTAAAGCTGGCATTGGCCCAAAAGGCTTACCCAAATAATCCATGTCTAGCCCGGCCACAATTACCCTCACGCCACGTTGTGCCAATGTTTCGCATACATAAACAATCTCCGCATCAAAAAACTGAGCTTCATCAATACCAACTACATCAGCATCTTGACTCATCAATAGTATATTTAATGAGCTAGGCACTGGGGTTGAAGCTACGGCATTGCTATTGTGTGAAACCACTTCCGTATCGTGGTAACGCTTATCAATAGCAGGTTTGTAAATTTCTACCTTAAGATTTGCAATGCGCGCACGGTTTAGCCTTCGGATCAACTCTTCGGTTTTTCCAGAAAACATGGAGCCGCATATTACTTCTATCCAACCCTTCTTGTGCGATGTACTTTTTAAACGTGGTTCTAAAAACATGAGATTACTGCAAGGTTATGTAAATAGTTTATTTTTTCGATTGGTTTCTTTTTCACAAATTTGCATAGATCATATTATACCATGAATTTAAAGGAAGTACAAAATAAACTGAGTGCTGATATATCCCAGCTTTACGACACATACCAGTTAATAAGCAAAAGTAAGCAATACTTCAATGATCTTGATGTGGCCCTATTGCAGCAGCAGTTACTACATATCTACCACTCGTTGCTTAAGGTACAAGGCCAATTGGCACAACTACCCGACAACCAAGAGGAGGCCTCACCCAACATATTAGAGCCCAAAATAAAGCAATACATAGAAGAGGAAATAACCCCCTTAGACATTGCAATTGCTGAGGCAGAAACAGTTGAAATCACTCCTGAAGAGGTATTGTCACCCCTTACAGAAACGATTGTAGAATTGGAGCAGGAGCCCGAAACATTAAAAACTATTGAAAAACATATTGAACCTGAGGTTTTAGAAACAATAGAAACACCTAAACCCAATACACTTGTTTTTGATTTTAACAAAAACGCTGAACCAACCTTAGATGACTTAGAAAAATTGATGGAGGAAAAAGAAATAGCTGAAGATCAAGTGCCACAAGTACAAGCTACCTTGCCTCTAGAAACATCCGATGTGAAACAAAATTTAGTTGTTGAGCCAGCTCCTGAGTTATCTTTACTGGACAAGTTATCGGCAAGTATGCGTACGCCTGATGTGTACGAAAAAATTGCCCGTGAGCAGCAACAAAGTTTAAAACAAGCCATCAACCTGAATAAGAAAATTGCCTTTGTAAACAACCTGTTTAACGAAAACACGGTTGAGTATGCAAAAGCCATAGAAAAGTTAAATGCATCAACAACGGTGCACGAAGCTTTACGTTATTTTAACGAGCTAAAGCACCAATACAGCTGGAGCAACGAAAATATACTGGTTAAAGAATTGGAAAGTTTAATTGAAAAACGTTTCGCATAAAAAAATCCCCGCTTTGAAATGATACCAAAGCGGGGATTTTTATTTAATAACTATTGAGATTACTCCGTTACTTCTTCAACCCTTATTCCAACTGCTTTTACGAACATTAACGTATCATCGCGCATATTTTGTTCTAATTCAAACCTGTAAAAACCTTGCTGTGGGAATTTTACTTTTCTAAACGCAGGAAACTGATAATCGTACAAATCGCCTAAACCACTACCCAACCATTTTCCGCTTTCGTTGGCTAACTTAATTTCTATTCTGCGTTGGTCTGTTTTTTTATCGGGGTTAAGTGTGTGTACCAACATAAAAACATTACTATACTTATAATCAGCACTTACGCGCAGGTTTACATATACGTTGTACAATTTGGTGGTGTCTTTAATACGCACATCAAACGGAACCCTATTTTTGTAATACCAAGCATCGCCCTCAATGGTTTTATTGTCATCAAACACCCTTTCCGGGTCGCATGATGTAACAACAAACAACATCATGATACCAATTATCGATAAAGCATAATTCATACTATGTCGGTGGGTTATTATTTGTGGTGTTATTGCCTCCGTTGTCATTATTACGGTTGCGGTTATTGTTTCTATTGTTGCGGTTACGATTTTGGTTATTGCGTGGTTGTCCGTCACCCTCTCTTGGCTCACGCGGTGCTTGTGTCTCTCTTGGTTCGCGTGGAGGTTGTGGTGTTCTTACCTCTGCGCCATCACGGTTGTTATTAGGTTGAATACCCTCACGTGGTTGACGGTTGCGGCTGTTGTTGCCCCTATTACGGTTTTCGCGGTTGCGGTTTTCGCTTTGCTCGCGCACTTCTTTTGGCTCACGCGGTGATGTTGTATTTTCAACACCTTCAGTATTTATCGGTTGATTTACATTTCGTGGCTCGCGGTTACGATCATTCGTATTTCTACTGCGTGTATCGCGTCCTCTAACTTTATTACGTTTTGATGAAGTCTTACGCTCATCTAATCTAGTTAAACTATCAACTCCCATATCATTCTGGAAATCGAGATCAAGCTTAATCGCTTCTTTTTTCTGAACTATTAATTCGGGTTTTATACCTTCTTTGTTTTGTTCCATGTAAACTTTTGCTTCGTTTACTTTAAGGCTCAACCACTCGCCACCAAATTCTTGCATTGGTGCAAACCACATCATTCTTTTAAGAATATCAGTTTTAACCTGACGGTATGGACCACTAGCAAATTCAAGTACTAAATTATCGTTATCCGGGAATTCTTTCCAGGCCTCTAAATAAGAGTCTAGCTCAAAATTTAAACAGCACTTTAACTTGCCACATTGTCCAGAAAGTTTTAGCGGATTTAATGATAAGTTTTGGTAACGCGCGGCATTGGTGTGTACCAATTTAAAATCAGTTAACCATGTGCTACAACACAAATCGCGTCCGCAAGAACCAATAGCACCAAGGCGACCTGCTTCTTGACGGTAACCAATCTGACGCATTTCGATACGCACTTTAAACGAATCGGCTAATCGTTTTATCAACTCGCGAAAATCAACTCGGTCTTCGGCAGTATAAAAAAAGGTGGCCTTACGCCTGTCACCACGGTATTCAACATCACTTAGTTTCATTTGCAAGCCCAACTCCATAGCAATACTTCTTGCCTTGTACATGGTTGGTATTTCTAATTCTAAATTCTCTTTGTAACGCGCCTCATCATTAGCACTTGCCTTACGTAATATTTTAGGGAAAGGATGGGTATCATAATCAGTTATCCCCGCCTTTTTTAATTGAAGTTTTACCAATTCACCCTTAAGTGCAACTTTACCTATGTCGAAACCACTTTCGCTTTCAACCACAACAAACTCGTTGTTGGTAATGTCAACATTATTTACATTTTGATAAAACTCTTTTCTTGTTCCTTTGAACCTTACTTCAATAATGTCGAAAGGCTTCATATAGGCAGGTAGATCCATGTCTACCAACCAATCGAACGTATTTAATTTGTTACATCCACCGGTGCTACAACCTCCGCTGCTACATCCTCCGGTACTGCATCCTCCTCCTGAACCACAACCCATGTTGTTATATATGTTTTAAAATAGAGTTAAAAAAAATTGATTGGTGGAAATGATATCACACACAACCAACAATATCAATTGGCACATAAACCAATACTAATTGGTTTTCGGTTTATCCAATAGCCTGCCAATATACAAAGAAAGATTTAAAAAGGTTATTTTCAAATCGGCATTTCGCTCAAGTTGCATGGCACATCTGTTTAACTCTTGCACTATGGGGCCAATGTTAGTTTCTGTTAAAGAAGTGCTAAATCTTTGTATAAATGCAGTCTCTTGTTGGTTAAGCCTAAGCAATTTAGGGTCGCCAAACTTATATACCAAACCCGCCCTAAGCATGTGTTGAGCATACGTAAGGTAGCTTTTTAACGATTCCCTACCCTCGGCAGCAGCCTTCTCAACCCAGGCGGTAAGACCTTCAATTTCTTTTCTTGAATTGTAGCATAACCTCATCCAATTAACAAACATTTCGAAATAATTGGCATGACCCGCTTTCAAAAGATCTGTGGCTTGCACCACACTTCCTTCAGAAATTCCAGCAATTACAGAGGCAACATCAGGTGTAGCCTCAAATTTTTCTATTAAATACTGGGTAATTTCTTGCTCTTGTAACCTTGGAATGCGCATGGTTTGCGCACGAGATAAAATGGTAGCTATAACCTTGTCTGCATCTTGTGCAACCAGTATTATTAAAGTTTGTGCAGGCGGTTCTTCCAATAATTTAAGTAAAATATTACCTTCCGTACGCATGTATTCAGGTAACCAAATAATTACTGTTTTATATTTAGCTTCATATGGCTTTAAACCCAATTTCCTGATGATATCGCGGCACTCTTCGGCAGTGATATTTCCCTGTTTTTTACCTTCGGAGTCAAGATTTAAAATCCAATCTAGCTCGCTTAGATAAGGGTTTGCAATAAAAGCTTCACGCCAATCGGTAATAAAATCATTGCTTAGTTTTTTCTTTTCGATGGCAATGGTAGGAAATGTGAAATGTAAATCGGGATGAACCAATTTGGTAAATTTTACGCACGAGGCACAAGTTCCACAACTGTCTTCTTCTGTTGCATTTGGACAATTTATATATTGCGCATATGCAACAGCTAAAGGAAGCGCTCCCACTCCTTCAGCACCTAAAAACAGTTGCGTATGGCTAATACGGCCATTTTTTACGGTTTGAATTAACTTGTTTTTTATGTGTTGTTGACCAACAATATTCTTGAACTGCATAATTTAAGTGTGTAAAAATAGCGCAATGCATTCTTGCATAAAAGAAAAAGTTAGTGCTTGGCGCTGCTTGTTGGTAAATACCTGTAGGCTAGATGTTTTGTGTTTGCGATGATCCATCTTGCAATTAGGCACATGTTAAATAAAAGTGAATAAATACATTACTTTAAGTGATCAATATTCGCATTATCTCATCATGAATTTAGTATAATTGAATATTACAACCAAAAAATATGGGACTAAACACGATTCAAATAATACCCGAAAACCTCTCTTTAATTATTGACGAAGATGAATTAAGTAAAGAGGTGTTGAAAACTATTTCTGATGCAATTAATTCTGCTCAAAATCCTACAATAGAAAAACCCTTAACCGTAAAAGAGCAATTGTAAATGCCTAAAAAGACATTATAATCTAATTTTTCACATTAAATTTCTTTTCGCAACCGAGCTACAGGAATGTTTAACTGTTCCCTATATTTTGCTACTGTTCTGCGGGCTATGTTATAGCCTTTTTCTTTTAAAATATCCATCAAACGCTCGTCTGGTAATGGCTTATGTTTATCTTCTGCCTCAATAGCATCCTTTAAGATTTTCTTTACCTCACGGCTGCTCACCTCTTCGCCTTCATCATTTGTAATACCCTCACTAAAGAAGAACTTTAAAGGAATCACACCAAAATCTGTTTGTACATATTTACTATTGGCTACACGGCTAATGGTAGAAATATCCAGCCCTACTTTTTCAGCAATATCTTTTAGAATCATGGGCTTCATTTTAGTTTCATCGCCCTCCAAAAAATATTCATATTGGTGATGTAAAATGGCGTTCATGGTAAGTAGCAAAGTATGTTGACGTTGTCTGATGCTATCAATAAACCAACGTGCACTATCAAGTTTTTGTTTAATAAACTGCACTGTTTGTTTTAATTCTTTACTTGGATTTGGATTCGCGTCATAACCCTTTAATGTTTCCATGTAGTTACGGCTAATTCTTAAATCGGGGGCATTGCGAGCAGTTAGTTGCACTTCTAGATTACCATCATTATCAACCAAAACAAAATCAGGATTGATATATTGTGGCTTTCCTGCAGATGCACTCTCCCCTGGTTTAGGATTAAGGTGGGTAATTACTGTTATGGCTAATTTTAAATCAGCATCAGTAATTTTATATTGCTTGGTAAGCTTGTCGTAGTGCTTCTTAATAAAGTCTTCAAAATCATTTCGTATGATTTTCTCAGCCAAAACAACTTCTTTTCTATCATGATTTTTGCGTTTAAGTTGCAGCAACAAGCAATCTTGCAAAGAGGTTGCAGCAATACCTGCTGGGTCAAGTGATTGAATTTTATGCAAACAAACCTGCATTTCATCCATCGTTGCTTCCACATTTTGCCCAAAGGCCAAATCATTAATTATGGCATCAAGATCCCTTCGCAAATAACCGTCATCATCAATGGTCCCAATAATTTGTCGGCCAATCATTTCCTCGCGCTCATTAACTGCAATGGCTATAAACTGTTCCAATAAACTATCATGAAAACTAGCTGTTTCAGCAAAAGGAATATCCTTACGGTCTTCATCGTTTCCTTCATCGCTTAAGTGGAAACCTTCCGAATCATAATCGTCATTTACGTATTCTTTTACATCAAAAGTATCATCTGCTAAATAATCTTCAACCGACACATTGGCCTCTGCTTCGGTACCCTCGGCAATTTCTACCTCATTTTCTACCTGTTCTTTAGGGGCAGCATCCTCATCATCCCCCTTTAATAAAGCAGGATTTTCAATCAGTTCATTATCTATACGTTGCTGTAAATCAACAGCATTAAGCTGCAATAATTTAATAAACTGTATCTGTTGTGGTGAAAGCTTTTGTAGCTGCTTTTGTTGTAGTCCTTGCTTTAACATAATGGTGCTATACTAAAAATTATGCCAATCTTTGTTAAAGTACGTAAACACTAGTATGTAAATATTATTATTTTCGCACTTTCAAATCAGCTAACAAAAGTAACAAATGTATATTAAAGATTTAAGCAAATACGAAAGCCAAGAAATTACACTTAAAGGTTGGGCAGCGAACAAACGCGAGAGTAAAGGTTTAGTATTTATAATTTTACGCGATGGAACAGGCCTCTGCCAATGCGTTGTAGATGCAAATAACGTAAGCGAAACTATTTTTAATGAGGCACGCAAGGCGACCTTAGAAACCTCTTTAAGCATAACAGGTAAAATTGTTAAAGATGAAAAACAAATAGGAGGTTACGAATTACAAGCCACCAATATTGAGCTAATACAAGTAGCAGTCGATTATCCAATTGCTAAGAAAGAGCATGGAATTGAGTTTTTGATGGACAACCGCCATTTATGGCTGCGCAGCCAACGTCAATGGGCTATTATGCGCATTCGCAACACCATCATTTTTGCTATACATAAATTTTTTCAAAATGAAGGTTTTTTACAAATGGATGCCCCTTTATTTACAGGTAACGCTGTAGAAGGCACATCTACTTTATTTGAAACTGATTTTTATGGAGAAGCTGCCTACTTATCTCAATCGGGTCAGCTTTACGGAGAGGCCATGGCTATGGCGCACAACAAAATTTACACTTTTGGTCCAACCTTCAGAGCAGAAAAAAGTAAAACACGTAGGCACTTATCTGAGTTTTGGATGATTGAACCCGAAATGGCATTCCATGATATTTTTGATAACATGGATTTAATTGAACACTTTTTACGAGCTGTTGTAACTGATGTGTTAAATGCAAATAGAAATGAACTGGATATTATTGGTCGCGACACCAATATGCTCGAAAATATAGTTAAACCGTTTCCTAGATTAACTTATGATGAAGCGGTAAAAATTATTAAAGGAGAAGAAGATGTTAATGGGGTGAATGCCATAAGTAGTTTAGAAAACGAATTGGCTGCTGTAAAAAATAGTATTGCCGAGGTACAAAAAGAAGTTGTAGAACGTGAAGAGAAAATCAAAACTCCAGGAATGAAAAAAGGGGAAATTGGTTTTAATCAGGCTAAAATTGACAAATTAAAACAAGAGCTTGCCGACCTTGAAGAGCAAGAACGCAATATACCTCAATGGTTAAATAGTGCTCGCACATTTAAGTATGGAAGTGATTTTGGAGGTAGTGATGAAACCGTACTAACACGCTTATTTGATGTGCCAATTATGGTTTACAATTGGCCACACGAGGTGAAAGCATTTTACCTAAAACGCGATCCTGAAAATAGTAATTTTGCTCGCGGTGTGGACACATTAGCCCCTGAAGGATACGGGGAGATTGTTGGTGGGGGTGAACGTGAAACAGACCTCAACTTATTGGTGGAAAAAATTAACGAACACCAATTACCTATGGAAGCTTTTGAATGGTATTTAGATTTACGCAGATATGGATCAGTGCCACACTCGGGATTTGGTTTAGGCTTGGAGCGCTTGGTAACTTGGGTATGTAAATTACCTCATGTAAGAGAGAGTATTCCGTTCCCTAGGATGTATGGGCGATTAAAACCATAATGAAAACAGCACCTCAAATTTGTATCTTTTTACTTTGTAGTATTATCCCAATAATAGCCTTTGGTGGTGGGGGTGATACCACGTATATAAAAACGTTTAACCGTAAGTACAATTTACAATTTAATACTTGGTTAACCGATATTGATTTGTTGGTTAATCCTATTGGAAAGGAAAAAGATTTTAGAATAAAATTACAACCAAACGTAAAAGGACAAGCCGGTTTTGCATTCGGGTTTAAATACTTTACATTAGCGTTAGGCTTTCAGTTGCCAGGCACTGAAAGTGACGAAAGACGATTTGGCAAAAGCCAATATTATGATCTTTCTTTAGGTTACTATCAAAGAAAATTTGGTGGTGAAATTTACTACAGATATTTTCAAGGTATGCAGCGCAGGCGAAATGATTTTGCAGCGGAAACAATCAGACCAGATATTTACCTATCTAATGGTGGGTTTAATTTTTTTTACGCTGCTAACCATAAAAAATTCTCGATGCGTTCCGCATTTTCTCAACTTGAACAACAAGTAAAATCAGCGGGATCATTTTTATTGCTTACCAATTTCCAATTCCGAAACCTATTAGCCGATTCGTCCATCATCGCTCATCCCATTGATAACGAAGCTACGTTTTCTGATTTAGCAGGATTAAAACAAATGCGATTTATTACATTCAGTTTGCGCCCAGGTTATGGCTATAACTT
>JBILPP010000024.1:0-11253 GCA_044373765.1 Bacteroidia bacterium | reverse complement strand
CTCGTAAGTCAGCCGATCCGCGTGTGCCTAATTCTCCACGGGTTAAATCAACAATACCCACTTTTTTACCTAAAGCGATATGTGCCAATAAAGTCCCCGCTGCGGCTAATTCTACATCATCAGGATGTGCTGCAAATGCTAAAATATCAAGTTTCATGATGCGAATATAAGTGTGTTTGGTCTAAACTGTTCGTGTTCAAATTTAAGCGATACTAGTCTTCAAAAAATAACACTACAACTGGTTCTGTTGGATGAGCAGTGCAAGTCAATATTCGGCCGTTTATCAAATCGTTATCTGTTAATATTTGGTTATAATGAAGGTATACCGAGCCACTGTTTAATTGACAAATACAGCTGCTGCAAATGCCACGCTTACAGCTGTATGGTAACTCTAATCCGTTTTTTTGTGCCGCTTGTAAAATGGTTTCACCTGCTTTTAAATTAAAGGTGTGTTTAAGTTTGTTTAAGTGAATCGTTATTTCAGCATCGGTATAATTTGGTGCATCTTTATCTGTTAGTAAACTTCCTTCATCATCATCATCCTCTTCGTAAGTGGTGAAAGTTTCTTTGAACAATTGTTCATGATTAAAGCCCATCGTAAGTAATGTAATATAAATCATTTCCATATAGGCAAATGGGCCACAGGTATAAAACAATACTTTTGTTTTATTGGGTATGTGTTGGTTTACCAATTCCTCCAACATAAATCTATTTAACCTGGCAAGCATTAAGTTTTTATGGTCACTAAACACCCAAATAATTTTTAGGCGTTTAACAAAAATGGTTTCTAGGTTTTTTAGTTCAAGATAAAAGATACAATCGTCTTTACTTGAGTTTGAGTAAACCAAAATTACATCACTTTGTGTTTGGTGAAGTGCTTGTTTCATCAATCCTAAAATGGGGCCAATTCCACTACCTGCTGCCATGAAAAATAATTGATTCGGCATTTCTTTTGGTAGTATAAATTTACCGTTTGGTTTTAGTATTTTTATTTCATCACCCACTTTAAGCTTGTCATGCAAATACCTTGTTGCTTCTCCATTTTCAATCAATTTAACAGCAATGCCTAATTCATGATCAACATTTGGCGAACTGCACAAAGAATAAGGTCTTCGAATCTCTTTACCATCAATAGTTAATAATAAAGTAATGTATTGTCCCGCATGATAGCTTAAGTGTAATGGCACATTGAAGTAAAAGCCCTTGGTATCAGAGGTAAGTGAAACTATTTTTTGGGTAATTAAGGTGTAATCTGACATGTAATTTCTGTTGTTTTACCTATCTTTTTGTGCGAAAATAAAAGTATTCACACACTTAATCAGCTTGTTTTTGTGTTATTTTTATTGGATGCTCACTGGTAATTGGTATAAATTCAATTCCCAACCTCTGTTCTAAATCTGTATGAAACATAACCATAAAATATAGTATTAAATACCTGTGTAATTTTTGGTACATATAACTACCTTTGTGCGGTGATAAAATGGTGGAAAATATTAGGTGCAGTATTGGTCGTATATGCACTTGTTTGGGGGTTACTAACTCCCATACCTAAGTTAGCAATCTTAGAAGAAAGTATACGTAACTTGTTTTACCACGTACCAATGTGGTTTGGTATGGTACTTTTGTTATTGGGCTCAATGGTTAATGCAATTAAATTTTTGCGTAAAGGATATTTAAAGGATGATATAAAATCAGCACAACTTGCACACGTGGGTGTTTTGTTTGGTATGATGGGCATTATAACTGGAATGATCTGGGCTAAAAATACGTGGGGTGCCTATTGGACAAACGATCCTAAATTAAACAGTGCTGCTATTGGTATGTTAATGTATTTTGCTTACATCGTGTTGCGCAGTAGTATTGAAGATGACGAAAAACGTGCAAGAGTTTCTGCTGTTTACAATATATTTAGTTTCCCCATTTTCGTGGTATTGATTTTTATATTACCCCGATTAACCGCAAGTTTGCACCCAGGTAATGGCGGCAATCCGGGGTTCAATAGTTATGATTTAGATAGCAAATTACGATTGGTGTTTTATCCTGCTGTAATAGGTTGGACGTTAATAGGATATTGGATTGCGGATTTGGCTATTCGTAAAGAAATTATAAAACAAAAACAATTAGACCATGAATCATATTCTTAATACAATCTTGTTGCAAACACAAGTTGCCACTGAGCAAGCTTCAACTCATAAATTTGAAGTTACGGTAGCAGTTATTGCCGTTATATTTATTGGAATTGTTGGTTACTTAATAAGTATCGACAGAAAACTTTCTAAACTAGAAAAAAAATAGCGCGATGAAAAAGACGCATATTATTATCATTGCTTTAATAGCTGTTGCTATTGGCGCTATAATTAGCACTTATGGTGATTCAAGTACATACGAGGGTTTTACTAAAGCATCCGAAAATCCCGATAAAGAGTACCATGTGGTTGGTGTTTTAAACAAAGAAAAACCACGTGAGTATAATCCGCAATTAGATGCCAATTTATTTACTTTTTATTTAATAGATGAGCAGGGTAAAGAAAGTAAAGTAGTATACAGAGCACCTGAACCTGCTGATTTTGAACGCAGCGAAAAAGTAGTGATTATTGGCAAAATGAATGGCGATTATTTTGAAGCCAATAAAATTTTATTAAAATGCCCAAGTAAGTATAATGAAGGGCAAGCGCCTCAAGGGTAAATGCTTTTATATTATAGATTGTTAAGCTCAACTAGTTAAATTAGTTGGGCTTTTTTGTTGGTATCTATTTAATAACCAAAGTTCAACTCCACTACATAACCTAATCTTATAACCAATTGTAAAATAAGCATACAACAAGGCTTTTTTGTGGTTTTAAAGGTTATTTTTGCAGCTAAATATTAATGCATTTTATATCGTGAACGAAGTACAATTTATTGGCGAACGCCTGATATATGGAAACCTTGGGCATTTGGCCGTTGTAGTTTCATTTGGTACAGCTATTATCGCAACCTTTGCCTATTTATTTGCTGCTAATAACCCCGAGGAGAAATCGTGGCAAAAAATAGCAACAGCCGCATTTTATACCCACACTTTTTCGGTGTTAAGTATTGTTTTGATGCTGTTTTTAATTATTCGTTTGCATTTGTTCGAGTACCATTATGCTTGGCAACATTCGTCTACCGACTTACCACTTGAGTACATGGTATCATGTTTTTGGGAAGGACAAGAAGGTAGTTTTCTGTTATGGATTTTTTGGCATGTGGTAATTGGTAACATATTGGTACGTACAGCCAAGTCGTGGAAGTTTGAAGTAATGGCGGTTGTAATGATGTGTCAAATTGTACTTACATCTATGCTTATTGGTGTTAAATTTTTTGGATATAAAATTGGCAGCAGTCCTTTTGAATTGTTGCGCAATGCGATAGAAGGTCCAATATTTAAACAAGCCGATTACCTCAGTAAAATAAAAGACGGAAACGGTTTAAACCCGTTGTTACAGAACTATTGGATGGTTATACACCCACCCACCTTGTTTTTTGGATTTGCTACTACTATTGTTCCTTTTGCTTATGTAATAGCAGGTTTATGGAAACGTGATTATGTAGGTTGGGTAAAGCCGGCTTTACCATGGGCACTAATTAGTGTGATGGTGTTGGGGACTGGCATTATTATGGGTGGTTTCTGGGCTTATGAAAGTTTAAGTTTTGGTGGATATTGGGCATGGGATCCAGTAGAAAATGCATCGCTTGTTCCTTGGTTAATTTTAATTGCCGGTGTGCATGTCATGATTATTTACAAAACAACAGGTAATGCCTTAATAGTTGGTATGATACTTATTGTTGCAACTTTCTTATTGGTTTTATATGCAACTTTCTTAACCCGCAGTGGTATTTTAGGAAATGCATCTGTTCATTCATTTACCGATTTAGGCATGAGCGGGCAGTTGTTGTTATTTATGTTTGTGTTTCTTGGTTTATCAATATTTATGTTGGTTAAACGTTGGAAAGAGTTACCACGCAGCGCCAAAGATGAAGATGCTTACACACGCGAATTCTGGATGTTTATTGGTAGTTTGGTGCTAACTATTTCAGCATTTCAAATAATACTAACCACTTCACTTCCTGTGTTTAACAAAGTATTTGGAACCAATATGGCTCCTCCTAGCGATGTTATTCAACATTATAATAAATGGCAAATGCCAATGGCCATTATCATTGCATTGCTAACGGGTATTGGTCAATTGTTAAAATATAAAAAAAATACCAAAGAGGGATTGATTAATATATTAACTCAAGCTGCCATATCAATTGTACTATCTGTTGCAGCCATGTTTTTATTCGAACTTAAAAATTGGTTTTATGTTGGGTTAATGTTTGCTTCTGTTTATGCAATTGTAGCAAACTTATTTACCATGCGTCCTTATTTAACTGGTAAGTTTAAAATGGCTGGAGCAAATGTTGCACACATCGGTTTTGGAATTGTTTTAGTTGGCGTATTGGTTTCTTCTGCTAATAAACAAGTAATTTCCATCAATCAAAGCGGTATGCAATTAAACCCTGAGTTTGATGCGCAAGCCAATATGGAGCATGTGTACCTTGAAAAAGGTAAAGCATTGCGTATGGGTGATTATGAAATTGAGTACAAGGCCGACTCAACAGAATGGGTTAATAATTACTTTCAAGTACATTATAAAAAAATAAAACCAAATTCTAATGAGGTTGATTATGAATTTGATTTATATCCAAATGCGCAAATCAATCCTAAAATGGGGTTGGTAGCCAATCCTGATACCAAACATTACATCAGCCATGATGTATTTACATACGTAAGTTCTGTTCCGAAAGAAAAAACAACCAAGTTTGTTCATGAAAAATTACATGAAGTTAAACTTGGTGATACCATATACACCAACAATGGTTATGCTGTATTAGAGAACATAAACTCTAACGCAAAGGAGACTAACTTAGATGTTAAGAATTTAAGTTTATTAATTGCTGCAGAATTAAAAGTTTATGCATTAAATGGTACTTATAGTGCTACACCAATGTACGGAATACGCGAGAATTCAGAGATTAAGTTTGAAAGTATTGTTGATGAAGTGAAGCTGAGGTTTAAGTTTATGGGGGTTAATCCTCAAACCAAAACCATAACCATTGAAACTGCTGAGCAAGATACCAGTGGCGATTTTATTATAATGAAAGCCATTGTATTTCCTTGGATTAATTTTGTTTGGGCAGGAACGATTATCATGATTGTAGGTTTCCTGTTGGCCATTTGGCGCAGATTGTCTGAACATCAACGTGTGCGAAATTAGGTTTAGGAAGTTGGTATCAGAATATTGACTCATTTATTTTACATTGGGTCTGATTTTAAATGGGATTATTTATCCTTAATAAACAACCTATCAACCATTAGCCGTTTAATTTGCCTAGAAAGTGTAAATTAATTATGTTTATGCTTTAATTGTTTAATTTAATTTTATTGAAAACTGCTGTTATCATAGGATCTGGAAACGTAGCCACTTGTTTTGCAAAAGCATTTGTAAATAAGGGCATTTCAATTGCTGCCGTTTATAGTCGTAATTTAATTCATGCACAACAACTTTCAGGTGAAGTGGGTGGTGATGCAATGAACAACTTTAATAAACTACCAACCAATGCCGATTTGTATTTAATTGCTGTTAGTGATAGTGCTATTGAAAGTGTTTCAAACCAATTAAAGGTTAATGGATTGGTATTGCATACATCAGGATTTACTGCTATGGATGCTTTAAGAAACAATAAACGATACGGGGTTTTTTACGGTTTACAAACTTTTAATAAAAACTCAACAGCTGATTTAAATAATGTTCCTTTTTTAATAGAAGCATCAAATCTCGAAGACGAAAAAATATTGTGGCATTTTGCTTCAAGTATCAGTAAAAATGTACAAGTGGCAAATACTCATCAACGCCAAGCTTTGCATGTTGCAGCGGTGTTTGCCAATAATTTCTCTAACCACTTATTTGCTGTTGCAAAACAATTGCTGGAGCAGCACCAATTGTCGTTCGATTTATTGAAGCCCATTATTTTGCAAACAGCTCAAAATGCAGTAACACATAATCCTATTGATGTACAAACTGGACCTGTTGTTAGAAATGATACTGCCACTATTTCTGCCCATCTAGAATTGTTGCAACAATACCCTGAGTATAGACAGATTTATGAATTACTTAGTAAAAGCATAAGGGAGTTTCATGTAAATTCAACTAAAAATAAATGATGGAAACATGGTAAATATAGCATTAGAAAATATTAAGTGTTTTGTGTTTGATGTTGATGGTGTTTTAACAGACGGAATGACCCTTGCATTAGAAAGTGGCGAACAAGCTAGGGCATTTAATATCAAAGATGGTTATGGAATAGAGCGAGCTTTACTTGCCGGTTTTTATGTGGCTATTATAAGCGGAGGCAATCAACTTGGTGTGCGCAAACGTTTGGATTTTTTAAAAATAAAACACATTCATTTAGGGGTTAAAAACAAAGTAGATGTGCTTACACAATTGTGTAAAAAAATTGAAGTTAAACCTGAAGAAATGCTTTATGTAGGTGATGATATGCCTGATTATGAAGTGATGCAATTGGTCGGTATTCCTTGTTGTCCGGCTGATGCAGTGAATGACATTAAAGAAATTTCTAAGTATGTTGCCAAAAACAATGGTGGACATGGTTGCGTTAGAGAAGTGATAGAAATGGTGATGCGCAGACAAGGAAAATGGATGCGTTTAGAAAATGAAAATATCAATAACTAAACCACTAAATTCATATCATAAAAGTTAATATATGAAACACCTTACATTACTGTTTTTTTGCTTGGTTTTGATCCTTACTGCGAGTGCAAATAGGGTGCTTATACCTATGGATCCTGAGCAAAAAAATCACTTAAAAGCATATGGGGTCGCTTTTTGGGTGCTAAAACAAGATTTAGATGTAGATTGGTTGTTAAACTACCGTGATGGAAGTTTTTTGTTGCCATACACAGATGTCATAGAAAAAGAATGCAGGATACGTGGTGTTTCCCACGAGGTAATTAGTGAAGTAGAGGTTGGGTTGATATTAAATGAAATTGCCAAATCGGATGTAAACATGGAGTTGGTTAAATTGCATAAAGCACCCAAAATTGCGGTGTATTCGCCCAAAACAAAACAACCTTGGGATGATGCCGTAACCATGGTGTTAACTTATGCCGAGATACCTTATGAAACTGTTTTTGATGATGAAGTGCTAACGGGGAAATTACCTACCTACGATTGGCTGCACTTGCACCATGAAGATTTTACAGGTCAGTACGGGAAATTTTGGGCTTCTTTTCAAAATGCTGCCTGGTACCAAGCAGAGGTTAGGGAAAATGAATCGATGGCTGCTAAACATGGATTTAAAAAAGTAAGTGAATTGAAATTGGCTGTGGCTAAAAAAATAAGAGACTTTGTTGCGGGAGGAGGCTTTTTATTTGCCATGTGCAGCGCTACCGATAGTTATGATATTGCCTTGGCTGCTGATGGTGTAGACATCTGCGAATCGATGTTTGATGGTGACCCCGCAGACAATGGAGCTGATGGCAAATTAAATTACCAAAATACTTTAGCGTTTAAAGACTTTAAACTAAAAATGAATCCATACGAATATGAGTATTCGTATATTGATAACACACCCGAAACACGACCTGTAACTGAACAAAATGATGTGTTTACCTTGTTTGATTTTTCGGCAAAATGGGATGTTGTACCAACTATGTTATGCCAAAACCACACCAAAGTGGTAAAAGGTTTTTATGGACAAACTACTGCTTACCGCAAACAGTTTATTAAAAGTGATGTATTGGTATTGGGAGAAACAAAAACACTTGGAGAAGCGCGATATATACATGGTACATCGGGCAAAGGTACCTGGACATTTTATGGTGGGCACGACCCTGAAGATTACCAACACCAGGTAGGGGAGCCACCAACAGATTTAAACTTACATCCCAACTCACCCGGATACCGATTGATTTTAAACAACATTTTGTTTCCTTCGGCCAAGAAGAAGAAAATGAAAACCTAACCAGATACAAAAAGCCGCTGATTAGGCTTTTTGTATCAATAAAAAGTAGCGTGCGTTAATTATTTCCATGATAGCGGGCAATCAATTCGCCCTTGCTGTTGATTTGTAATTTGCGATATATATTTTTAATATGTTTTCTAACTGTATCTATGGAAACATTCATATTGTCGGCAACTAGTTTGTAGCTTAGTCCTGCAACAATGCCGTCAACCACATGTTTTTCACGCTCGCTTAAATCTTCGGAAATGTTTTGTTTGGCATTGAAAAAATCAAACACTTTACGGGCAATTGCAGGTGTTATTGGTGAACCACCACTGTTGATATCAATAATGGCATCTTTAATTTTGGTAAGTGGAGTTTCTTTACTTAGGTATCCATCAGCACCTGATTGTAAAGATTTAAAAACACTATCGTTATCGTAATTAACGCTTAGCATCAATATTGCCGCATCCGGAAATTTTATTTTTAATTCTGGGATAAGTTCAATGCCTGAAATGCCTGGAAGATTAATGTCCAACAATACCACATCAGGACTTTTTGTCCATGTTGATATTCTGAATTTTTCAGCATTAGAAAAAGTGCCAACAAGTTCAAATTCTTTTTGGTTTCCTAAGTATTCCTTGAGAGCTTCCTGAATATTAATGTCGTCTTCAATTAGTAAAATAGAGATCATAATTAAAATGTAATTTCGTTATTTGAAACGATTTTATAGATACATAATCATGTACCATTAAAAACGCTTGGTTAATTCTATCCTGTATTTATTTTTCGACTCAATGCGAATTTTGGCTTTCATTTTTATGGCACGCATTTCCATGTTTCTAATACCCATTCCTATTCTAGTTATCGAATCATCAGATTTTCCATTGTTTTCTATTACAAGATGCAGCAGTTTGTTATTGTATGTGAAGCTTATAGATACCTGTGTTGCGTTTGCATGCTTAACAATATTGTTTAGCGCCTCTTTAAATATTAAGTAGGTGTTTTGTCTTATCACCAACTCAATTTGTTGGTTTGGGGAGTCAATACATTTGTTAAAGGTGTGGCTTATACTTTCGCCATCAAAAATTAGCGCGATGTATTCATGCATCCTATCTATTAAATCACTGCATTTGTCGTTTCTTGCATCTATGCTCCAAACCACATCTCTCATGTTTGATACTGCGGTTCGGCTTGTTTCTGCTATTTTACTGAGGGCTTTTACATTTGTTTGGTTATTTCCTGAATTCAATAACTCTGCTTGCATTCCTACAGCTGTTAATATGCTTCCCACTTCATCATGTAAGTCGCTTGATATTTGTAATCGTAAGTTTGCTAATTCGTTTAATCTAGATAGTTTTAATCTAAAAAATGTGATTACCGTTACAAGCATAGCAATAAAAAACAGTAAAATAAACCACCATTTTTTGTAAAAATATCCTTCTGCATTGATGTTAATTACAAATGGTTTAGCAAGCCATTTTCCGGTTGTTCCGGAGGCTTTGATGATAATCTTGTAAGTGCCAGGTTTTAGGTCTGTAAATCGTATGAAATTCCTGCTTCCAATATCTATCCAATCGTTGTCAACCCCTTCTATCATGTATGAAAAGGCATTGTTCTCTGGCTGACTGTAATTATTCATTCCGAACTCTATCTCTAGAATTTTATTGTTGGTTGGTAAGTTTAGTGTATGGTTTTGTTGGCAGTTGTATAATGATATTTCTTCATTTCCGTTAAGCAGATAAATCTTAGAAATAAAAATTTTATCCTTAGTTGTTGTATTCTTAATATTAGTATTTTTTTCAATGATGTTATATCCGTTGAGTCCCCCAATAAATAAAGTACCGCTAGTGTTTAAATACGTGGCTCCATGGTTAAATTCATTGTGACTTAACCCATGCTCAGTATATAAGTTAGTAAATGATTTCGTAGATGGATTGATTTTACAAATCCCATTGTAGGTTGTTGCCCAGATAGTATTTACATCTGTTTGTTTTAATCCTGCAATAAAGTCGTTTGCGAAGCCCTTGTTAAATGTATAATTATCCAGTTGCTGTGATCTGAAATTATAAGAATAAAGTCCCTTTCCTAAAGTGCCTATCCATAACATGTTACGTGAATTGTCTTTTAATAGACAAGTAACGGGCGTGTTATATAATTCGTTTAATTGATCTGGTAAAGCTAAAGCGTTTAAATTTTTATCACATTTTGCAACTCCTTTGCTTGTTGCAATCCAGTAATATCCGTCAGTAAATTCTATATGATAAATCATAGAATTATCTGTGTTCACATTTCCAATCTTGATTGTTTTTTTTACAAAAGTTTCTTTCTGCTTGTCGTAAATTACTAATCCTGAATAGGAACCAAGCAATAACCTGTTTTGGGTTGAATCGTTATAAATACAAAGTAAAAATCTTGGTTTTATACCTTCTGATGTTTTATTAAGAATACGTGCCTTCTTTGTTATCAGGTTATATTTAACTAGTCCTGATCCTTCACTCGCTATCCATAAGGTTTGATTTTCATATGCTAGCGCATAAGAAACAAAGCCGTATTTTTTTTCGGGAATAATCAATTCATATTTTGTGTACGGTGGTTGGGATTTTATTATACCCTCGTAGGTTGCCAATAGCATGGAGTGGTCTGGTAGTTCGCATGCACCCCTTACACTGTGGTTGCTTTCATCATTTTTGAAAGCTGTATTTCTGAAAATATGTTTTATGCTTTGTTCTGATGGCGTAAACTTAAGTAGTCCGAAGTTTGTTCCTACCCATACATCATTATTACTGCGGTAAATGCATTTAATACCATAGTTTGGTTCTCCTAATAGGTTAAATATTGATGATACATCTTGCTTTGTTTTGTTGTTATAATAGATCAATTGCTGATCACCAACAGCAAGCCATCCTTTGTTTTTATCTTCACATAGGATAATATTCGCATTGGGATGCATCAAGTTTTTGTCTTCAAGCAAACTGGTACTATTCGTGTCAAGTTTATAAACCCCTCCTATGGCACTCACTAGTATTCCATTAGTATTAGAGTAATTCATGGAATAGACATCCATGGTGTAGAGTTTTTGGCTAATTACTTTTTTACTTTTTAAACTTAAAATATACAGTTGTTTTCTAGCGCTTGTAAACCAAATATGTTGGTTTTTATCTTCCACTGCCGAAGTTATTACTTCGAATAAGGAATCATTCGAATAGGGGTTTTTTATTTGTA
>JBILPP010000270.1:0-3271 GCA_044373765.1 Bacteroidia bacterium | reverse complement strand
TTAATATTGATGAGCTAGTTGTATTGGATTTATTTAGCGGAACTGGTAATATAAGTTATGAATTTGCCTCACGTGGCGCACAAAAAATAACCGCAGTTGATTTAAGTTTTAAATGTGTTGAGTTTATAAAAAGTATGAAACAAAAGCATACCTTAAATAACCTTGATGTACTTAAAAAAGATGCCTTTACTTTTTTAAAAAGTGCACTCACCAAGTTTGATATTATTTTTACAGATGCGCCATACGCCCACCGTGAAATCAATCAAATACCCAAGTTGGTAGCAGAACGAAAGTTGCTGCATGATAACGGATGGTTAATTGTAGAGCATGAAAACACTTTGGATTTGGATAATGAACCTAACTTCACACATAAGCGCGTTTATGGGCAATCTTGCTTTAGTTTTTTTAGTGCAGGCGTTTAATTAAAAAAACCGCATATTCGCTAAACCAATTACATACACATGAAACGTATTGCTCTGTTCCCTGGCACTTTCGACCCAATTACTATTGGCCATATTAACTTAATAGACCGTGCTATGCATTTGTTTGACGAGATCGTAATTGGTATAGGTCATAATAGCACCAAAAGCACTTTGTTTTCACTAGAACAAAGAGAAAACTGGATTAAAGATATTTTTAACAATCAACCCAAAATACGTGTGCAAGCGTACGAGGGTTTAACCGTAGCATTTTGCCAAGAAATTGGTGCTCAATTTATTTTAAGAGGTTTGCGTAACATGAGCGATTTTGATTATGAAAAAAACATCGCCCAAATGAATAAATTAGTGAATCCAAACATTGAAACCATTTTCTTAATGTGTGACCCTGCATATACCCCAATTAGCAGTAGTGTTGTTCGTGATTTAATTCGCAACGGTGGTGATGCAAGCCCTTACCTACCCGTAGGTGTAAACTACAATAATACAATGGCTTAAAGGGGGATTAAACTGTAGTTTATTAAACCATAAATGGGTTCAAAACCCATAAATTAAAAATAGGCGAATAACAACCAATACAAATAATTAAGACTAACGATGCTTGAAAAATTTGTTATAGGTAGAATATTAAACGTTAACCTTTGCGCATCAAATAAGTTGATATATTTAGTACATAATATTTTATAGGTTACATCAATTACAATATAACAAAATCAAATGCACATAAGAATAATAACGATGTTGTTAATCCAATTTTTAGCATTAACAATGTATGCTCAACATATTACTGTTGAAGCAATAAAACCTCACATTTCTTACCTTGCTGATGACAAATTACAAGGTAGAGAACCAGGAACAAAAGGAGAAAAATTAGCAGTAAAATACATTAGTCAACAATTTAGAAGCTATGGCTTGAAGCCTATGGGAACAAAAGGTTACACACAACCTTTTGCTTACAAAACTAAAAAAACACCGCATGATACCGTGGCCAACGGAATACCCAAAAATGGATCAAACGTCATTGGCTTTTTAGATAACGGTGCTGCTAAAACAATTGTAATCGGAGGTCATTTCGATCATTTAGGTTTTAGAGAACACGGTTCATCTTTAGACAAAAATAAAAAGTTAATACACAATGGTGCTGATGATAACGCCTCGGGCACCGCAGGTGTATTGGCACTTGCAAACTACTATGCAAACAATGGCATTAAGGAAAAAAGCAACTTTTTATTTATGTGCTTCTCGGCAGAGGAAGATGGTTTAATTGGATCGAAATATTTCACCAATAACCCAACAATAGATTTAAGTAAAATCAGTGCCATGATTAATATGGATATGATTGGCCGATTAAACGATTCTACTAAAAAGCTGATGGTGTTTGGAGTAGGAACAAGTACTGCGTATACCCATATTTTTGCTGGCACCCAAACCAACCTTACTTTGGTTTATGATTCTGCAGGAATTGGTCCATCAGACCAAACATCTTTCTATCTAAAAAATATTCCTGTGTTACATTTTTTCACAGGACAACATACCGATTACCACAAATCGACTGACGATACAGAGAAGATTAATTTTATAGGTGAAGTAGAAGTGTTGCTGTTTATCCAACAAATTGCATCGGCACTGGCCGAAACTGAAAATATTCCGTTTACCAAAACCAAACAACCAGAACAATCGCGAGTAAGCTTTAAAGTAACCTTAGGTATAATGCCCGATTATTCTTTTGAAGGCAAGGGCATAAAAATTGATGCAGTAAACGAAGGTAAACCAGCTTTAAGGGCTGGTATGCAAGCTGGTGATGTATTGATTCAATTAGGTGAATTTACCATTAACAATATGCAAGATTACATGAAGGCCTTATCTAAACACAACAAAGGCCAACAAGTGCAAGCAACAGTGTTAAGGGGGGTAAACCAAGTAATCTTATCGGTTACGTTTTAATTATAAAACGTAAATCAAAATCAAAAAAAAGCGCGGGAACTTAGTTTCCGCGCTTTTTTCGTTTCATTAATTAGAAAATTATTGTTTAATACCTGTTGTTGTAACAATCAATCCATCCAATTGACCACCAACAAGTTTAAGGCTGTATGTAAATCTCTTTGAACTACTTTCAAATGAAACAGGATCATTTCCATTACCGATAATATCAAAAGTCATTTCAGTTGAGTCTGTTTCGTCATAAACTTTTATAGTTTGAGCTGGCATACTGGCTTTGTAATCTTTTCCTGTTGTAACGATCGTTCCAGTAAATATATTGATACCGTCCTCTAAAATGTTTATGGTATTATTAGCACCTTTAGAAATAACAAAACCAGTCGAATCAGAACTGGTTTGTCCTGCTATTACAGTAGTAGATGTACCGATGTAAGAACCTACTGACAAGTCTCTTGCATCCGTTGTACTGGTAGATGTTGAAGAACTATCATCTTTAGAACAACTTGTTAAGGTGGCAAATGTTAACCCAGTAACAATTAATGCCAATATTGAAAAACGTTTCATGTATGGCAATGATAATACAAATACGCAAGATACCTTTAAAACCTACAACCTAAAAACCATTAAAAATGTAAATTTAAAACCAATAAACATAAATTAAAATACCACTTTTAACTAAAAAAGCAACATAAAAACAATAAGTAGCACTTTATTGATTAAGCAAAAGCTTTACACTATCAGCAGAGAGTAGTTGTGTTGATTTGGCAAATCTAAACTCAACAAAGTTTACCAATGCGGTAAGTTCTGCGTCAGTTAATTTACTATTACTAGGCATTTTTTGTTGGTATGTTATACCATTTACCACAATCCTTTGTTGCATACCATAGCGTATCATT
>JBILPP010000269.1:0-3275 GCA_044373765.1 Bacteroidia bacterium | reverse complement strand
ACATTGCAGAAACGGGCAATGCAAATTTTATTGATGGTAAACTTATTTTCTTATCTGGTAGTCCGACCTTACAAAAGAAAAATGGTGTTTACACGGGTCGCCTAAGCGGCATTGTAAACCACCATGTGCCAAATTATTTGCGTAAAAATCAAATGCCATCATACCCAACAAATTGTATAGAAGATTGGGAAACAAAAGTTGATGCAGTAGTTGAAGAAACACTGAAACAAAACATGACATTAATAAGCGGAATTCCGCCTTGGGTACAAATGTATTTTGATAAATTGAGTGAGCGCAGTGGTGGAAAAAAAATGAAAGACCTGTTTCCTAACTTTAATTTATTTGTATACGGTGGAGTAAACTTTGAACCTTATCGAGCAAAAATTGAAGAAAGTATTGGTAAAAAAATTGACACCATAGAAACCTATCCAGCAAGTGAAGGTTTTATCGCTTATCAAGACTCACAAAAGGCAAAAGGATTGCTATTACTAACTAATAATGGAATGTTTTATGAGTTTATTCCAAGCGATGAGTTTTACAATGAAAAACCAACACGCATTAGTCTAAAAGATGTTGAACTTAATAAAAACTACGTATTAATACTAAATACCAACGCAGGTTTATTTGGCTATAACATTGGCGATACGGTAAAATTTATATCCAAAGAACCATATCGAATTTTGGTTACTGGAAGAATAAAACATTTCATTTCGGCATTTGGAGAGCATGTTATTGGTGAGGAAGTAGAATATGCATTAATGGGTATTGCAAAAAAACACCAAGTTGAAGTAATTGAATTTACAGTGGCCCCAAATGTAAACCCAAAGGAAGGCGGATTACCTTACCACGAATGGTTTATTGAGTTCGGTAAAAAACCTGAAAATTTGTTACAATTTGCACTTGAGGTTGATGATGCCTTGCAACAAAAAAACATTTACTATAAAGACTTAATTAATGGCAATATTTTAAAACCTCTAGTAATTCAGCCATTACCCCATAACGCATTTATCAAATACATGAAAAGTGAAGGTAAATTAGGCGGGCAAAATAAAGTACCCCGCCTGAGCAATGACAGAAAAATTGCAGATAAACTTTCCTCATAAAAAAAAGATGAACGAAATAAAAAAAATAGCCATTTTAGGCAGTACTGGTTCAATTGGAACGCAGGCATTAGAAATAGTTCGCGAACAAAAAGACCGTATTCAAGTTGAAGTATTAACGGCAAATAGCAATGCAGATTTATTGATAGCTCAAGCCAAAGAATTCAATCCGAATCATGTTGTAATTGCTGACGAAAGCAAATACTTACAGGTAAAAGAAGCATTGGCAAATGATGACATAAAAGTATTTGCTGGCAATAAATCTATTGCAGATGTAATGGAAATAACATCTGCTGATACCGTGCTAACAGCAATGGTTGGTTACAGTGGATTACTTCCCACCATCAAAGCTATTCAAAATAAAAAAAGAATTGCATTGGCCAATAAAGAAACCTTGGTTGTTGCCGGTGAATTAATAACTGAAATGTGTCAAGAAAATAGGGTTAGTTTAATCCCTGTTGATTCTGAACATTCAGCTATTTTTCAGTGTTTAGTTGGTGAAGACTTAAATACCATTGATAAAGTTATCTTAACGGCAAGTGGTGGCCCTTTTCGTGGAAAAAAGCGGAGCGATTTAGCAGAGGTAACAAAAGCACAAGCGCTTAAACACCCCAATTGGAGTATGGGTGCTAAAATCACCATCGACTCAGCCACATTAATGAACAAAGGCCTGGAAGTGATTGAAGCTAAATGGTTGTTTGGATTAAATGGTTCGCAAATAGAAGCTGTTGTTCATCCGCAAAGCATTATTCATAGTATGGTAGAGTTTAATGATGGTAGCATTAAGGCTCAAATGGGATTGCCAGACATGAAACTACCAATTCACTATGCCTTCTTTTATCCAGAGCGTGTAAATACTAATTTTAAACGTATGAATTTTAAAGACGTGAATTTGTTAACCTTTGAGGAACCAGATAAAGACACTTTCCGCAATTTAGCTTTAGCATACGAGGCGATGAACAATGGCGGCAATATGGCTTGTATTTTAAATGCGGCTAACGAAATTGCCGTAGATGCATTTTTAAGGGATAAGATTAAGTTTTTGCAAATTGCTGAACTAAATGAAAAATGCATGCAAAAAGTAAAGTTTATCCAAAAACCAAGTTTACAAGACTACATAGAAACAGATGCTGAAACCCGAAAAGTGGCGGCATCATTGGTTTAAACGCTCTGCATTAATTTGATTCAAACTTTGCTACAATCTGTGAACCGAATAGCTTATTTTCGCACCTCGATAATTTTTTAACAAATATTAATACAATACATCAACATACATGCAAGGATTAATAATGGCAGCCCAACTTATTGCGGGCATCTCAATACTGGTTATCTTACACGAACTTGGTCATTTTTGGGCTGCTCGGGCTTTTGGTATTAAGGTAGAAAAGTTTTATTTATTTTTTGATGCTTGGGGAAAGAAATTATTCAGCATAAAAATTGGTGAAACAGAATATGGAATTGGCTGGTTACCACTTGGCGGATACGTAAAAATAGCAGGAATGATTGACGAAAGTATGGATAGTGAGCAAATGAGCAAACCTGCCGAACCATGGGAATTCAGAAGCAAACCCGCTTGGCAACGTTTAATCGTTATGATTGGTGGTGTAGTAATGAATATAATAACGGGCATCATCATTTTTGCATTAATATCATATACCTATGGAGAAAAATACACGTTAAATAGTTCTTTGCAATATGGAGTTGTTGCTTCTGATTTAGCTAAAGAATCGGGTTTCAGAACAGGTGATAAATTGAAATCGGTTAACGGCAAAGAAATTAAATATTTCGAAAATGCATTAAGTAGCGATGAGTTATTGGCTGATGTAACAACTTATACAGTTGAACGTAATGGAGTAGATACACAAATTACACTATCGAAAGATTTTACAAGAAAGTTTACGTCTTCAAAAAAAGCAGAATTTTTATCTCCACGATTTAAATACAACATAGAAGAAACAGTAAGCGGATTTCCAGCAGAAAAAGCAGGTGTAAAAAAAGGCGATGTATTACTTGCTGTTAATTCAAACCCTGTAATATTCTTCGACCAATTGCAAGAGGCATTAAAAGTTGAATCCGGCAAACAAGCTCAACTTTCTGTATTACGTGGAATTGACACCGTGGTAATGCCAATAGACATTACTTCTGACGGTAAAATTGGAGTTGCACCAAACCCTA
>JBILPP010000268.1:0-3286 GCA_044373765.1 Bacteroidia bacterium | reverse complement strand
AAGCGAATCAAATCAGTGGGATTATGGCTAAAATCGGCATCCATTTCAAAAACATATTCGTAGCCTTTTTGTAAACACCACTTAAATCCATCAATGTATGCAGTGCCTAAGCCGTTTTTTTCTTTACGTTCAAGTAAATGTAAGTTGGGGTGTTTTTGTTGAAGCTCTTTGATGCGTTTCCCCGTTCCATCAGGTGAATTGTCATCAACAATCAATACATCGAAATCCATTGGCAATTCAAAAACTGCTTGTGTAATTAAGTCAATGTTCTCAATTTCGTTGTAAGTGGGTATGATGACGATGCGCGTTTTCAAGGATGTAAATTTTATTCAAAAATATCATTAAACATTAAATTATTCAATTTATTACTTTATTGCGGTATATTATGGTTAAGTTAATTTTATTAGATAGAGACGGAGTGATCAATAAGGAACTGGGTGCTTATGTTACCAATCCTATTGATTTTGAATTGTTACCGCATGTTATACCTAACCTGATTAAGTTAAAAAGGGCAGGAGTATTGGTTGTGGTTATTACTAACCAAGGGGGCATTGCAAAAGGGTTATACGCTCATCAAACGCTAACCCAAATTCATCAGAAACTAACAATGGCATTAGCCGAGTATCAATTGGTTTTTGATGAAATTTATTATTGCCCGCATCACCCCGAATATGGTAAATGTTTGTGCCGTAAACCGGGCAGCATCATGATAGAGAAAGCATTAGCTAGATTTGGGGTCAACCCCCAAGACACTGTCATGATTGGAGATACGCAGCGCGATGTAGATGCTGCAAATGCTGCTGGTGTAAAAGCAGTTAAAATTGAATCTAACCAAGATTGGTCGTCAATAATTGATGAAATAGTAGCACATTAAGTAAAAAATATCCAAATGCGTTTGGTATATCCTTAAACCTCAAACTTGTTGATTATATTCGCAGCATATGTCAGTTATAATAGCTCCTTCAATTTTATCGGCCGATTTTGCCAATATTCAACGTGATACTGAAATGATTAACCAAAGCAATGCAGATTGGTTTCATGTTGACATTATGGATGGAATGTTTGTTCCTAATATATCATTCGGGTTTCCGGTGGTTAAAGCGATAAAAAAACACGCAACAAAGCCATTAGACGTACATTTAATGATTGTAGACCCTGACAGGTATTTAAATGATTTTAAACAAGCAGGTGCCGATATTTTAACGGTTCATATAGAGGCTTGCACACACTTACACCGCACCATTTCTGCTATAAAAGATTTGGGTATGAAAGCTGGTGTAGCCCTTAATCCACATACTTCAATTGGATTATTAAAAGATATTATTGCCGATCTTGATTTGGTTTGTTTAATGAGCGTAAATCCTGGTTTTGGCGGACAAAAATTTATAGAAAACACCTACACAAAAACAACCGAGTTAAAAGAATTAATCATACAAAAAAATAGCAATGCACAGATAGAAATTGACGGTGGTGTTAATCAGGCCAATGCAGGTAAATTAATGGCCGCAGGTGCCAATGTTTTAGTTGCTGGTAACTTTGTGTTTGGCTCCGATAACCCTTCTGAAACGATTGCCATTTTAAAGCAAACCGTTGCACATACGCTATAATACAATTATTCGTTAAACAAGATTAATGCGCAAACTCCTATTTCTAATTTTCATGTCATTACTTTCTTTTGCAGCCTATGCTCAGCAAAAAGATTTAGCAGTGGTGTATGGAACTGTTAAAGATAGTTTAGGTAGAAGTTTTGCAGATGCTAACGTGTATGTGGTAGGAACCAATATTACCACTACTAGTCGAGAAGATGGTTTTTATCAGGTTAAAATTCCTGCTAATAAAGAATTTGAACTTGCGTTTAGTTTTGTTGGAAGACCTTCATTTAAAACAACTGTAGGTCCGCTTAAAGTAAACGAGCGTTTTTTGCTTGATGTAACCATGAGTTACGCCCTGAGTTTAAAAACCTTTACTTATGTGGAGGAACAAAACAGAGACAAGGCCAGTACCATAACAATTGATATTAAAGAAATAAAGCAACTGCCTAATGTATCGGGAAGTTTTGAGCAAATTTTGAAAACACTACCTGGTGTTACCTCAAATAACGAACTAAGTTCCCAATACAATGTTCGTGGAGGTAATTATGATGAGAATTTAATTTATGTAAACGACATTGAAATTTATCGTCCGTTCTTACCCCGCGGTGGGCAACAAGAAGGGTTAAGTTTTATTCATACCGAATTGGTTCAGAATATTCGTTTTTCGGCAGGTGGTTTCGAAGCTCGTTATGGCGATAAGTTATCATCAGTACTTGATATCAAATATAAAACACCTAAAAAGTTTGCTTCATCAGCTAATGTTAGTTTAATGGGTGCGCAAGCGCATGCCGAAGGTGCTACAAAAAATTTACGTTTCACCTATTTGCTTAGTGCACGTTATTGGACCAACCAGTATGTACTTTCCACTTTAGATGTGCAAGCTGATTATAAACCTAGTTTTAGTGATGTACAGTCATTAGTTACTTGGAATCCTACATCAAACCTTACCATTAGCGCATTGGGTAGTTATGCCCGAAATAAATATTTAGTTATTCCCCAAACGCGCGAAACCACATTTGGCACGGTTAAAGAAGCCTTGCAATTAAAAATGTTTTTTGATGGTCAGGATTTAATGGAGTACCAAACGGCTACTGGTGCTTTATCATTCAATTATACGCCAAATAAACACACTCAATTAAAACTCATCAGCAGCATATTTAATTCAAACGAAAACGAACTATTTACCGTTGAAGGTGCATACCGATTGGAAGAAGTAGAGACAGATTTTGGCAACGATAATTTCGGGAAATCACGTGCTACAAAAGGTGTTGGCTATTTTTTAAATAATGCCCGTAATCGCATCAATGCAACAGTGTATAATGTTGGTCATAGGGGTTATCATACCATAAATAACCACAGCATACAATGGGGTATGCAGGCACAGGGCGAAAGTATAACCGATAAAATAAACGAGTGGGATTACAAGGATTCTTTGGGATTTGCGCAGCCATCGCAACTAAACGGAATGCCTGTTGTACTAAATTATTTAAACACCACCATTAACTTAAACAGTTATAGGTTAAGTGGCTATTTACAAAATACCCAAACCTTAAATAAAGATTATAACTTGTATGTTACCTATGGTTTACGTACCAATTGGTGGAGTTTTAATAATGAAAATGTGTTTAGTCCGCGTATACAAATTAGCATGGAGCCTAACCGCAAACACAATAGGGCAATTGCTAATGGTTCTC
>JBILPP010000267.1:0-3288 GCA_044373765.1 Bacteroidia bacterium | reverse complement strand
CATCAATCACCTTATCCCCATCAACTATTTTACCAAAATGTACGGTATGTGTGGCTTGTTGGGTTAAACGTTTTCCTTTAAAAATTGAATCAACAATTGTAATTGCTTCTGCACCACTAACACGTATTACGCCTATAGCTCCTACTCCACCGGCTGTAGCCAGCGCACAAATGGTGTCATTTAAATCTTGCTTAATGTAGTACGACATATTTATTTAATGCAACAAATGTAATATAATCAACGGTTGATTTATGCTTACGATTAATACAAGCGTTTAACCGCTCATGTAAAACTCATATCATTACAATAGTTGATTTAATCAACTATATACATTTTCAACTATGTTTGCAGAATGTTACCAACTCAAAAAAACAAAATAAATCCGTTCGAATCAAAAGAGGGCCCTTTGAGTTTGATGTTTAACATGCTTTATAAAAAGTATGATCATGCTGCGGAGCAGGAATTATGTGATACTGATTTAGACCGCTATTTTTATGTATTGGGATTGATTTGTAAACATCAAGAAATAACACAACAATGCTTGGCCAACTGTTTGCAAATAGACAAAGCTACTATGGTAAGAATAATTGATTACCTAACAGAAAAAGGCCTTGTAAAACGCAACCCACATAGCGAAGATAGAAGAGCATATATCATATCTGCAACAGCAAAAGGCATAAAGCTAGCACCCAAAATTGAAGCCACATTTAATCAACTAAACAAATTAGCATTTAACGGGTTTAGTGCTGAAGAAAAAAAAATGTTTTTAGAATTAATGAATAGAATGGATAATAACTTATCCGCTATGGTAAGTAACATATCGGTACAAAAAAATAAATAGCTATGAAAAAGAAAAATATCATTTACATTGTTTTTGGAGTGGCGATTTTAGGCTTGTTGGCTTGGCCTAAACTAAAACCGAATACAAATACACAAGCACCTAGCGCAAGCAAAAAAAATATGCCCACTAAGGTAAAAACTTTATTGGTTGAACCACAGGCAAGTGAAAGAAGAATAGAAACAACTGGAAACATAATGGCAGAAGAAGAAGTGGTGCTATACCCAGAAACGCAAGGAAGAATCATAAAAATTAATTTCACAGAAGGGTCACAAGTAAAAAAAGGTGAACTACTTTTAAAAATAAACGATAGCGATTTACAGGCCCAACTTAAAAAAGCTATGGCCACCAAAAAACTGAAAGAAGATACAGAAAAACGAAATAAAACTTTAGTAGAAAAAGGAGCGATAAGTAATGAAGTGTATGATATTGCCTCTACTGAATTAAGCAGTATAAATGCTGATATAGATTTATTAAAAGAACAAATAAGAAAAACAGAAATCAGGGCACCATTTAATGGAGTGATAGGATTACGCAATATTAGTGAAGGTAGTTATGTAACTCCTGCAACTCGTATTGCTGCATTGCAAAATATCAACCAAATTAAAGTAGAATTTTCAGTGCCTGAAAGATATGCTAACACAATACAAAAAGGGAATACCGTCATGTTTACTACAGAAGGTAACGAAAAACAATTCCAAGCAAAAATTTATGGTATAGAACCAAAGGTTGATGAAGTAACACGAAACGTAATTATGCGTGCCATCTGTGCCAATCCTAACCAGCAAATTTTACCAGGATCCTTTGCCAAGGTATCAATTGTTGCATCAATAAATACAAAAGCTTTTATGTTACCTACACAGGCTATTGTGCCTATTTTAAAAGGACAAAAAGTATATGTTGCACAAGGCGATAGTGTTATAGAACGTAAAGTAAAAACAGGCGTACGTAAAGATAATGTAATTGAAGTAACAGAAGGCTTACAAGCTGGAGATGAAGTAGTAGTTGAGGGAGTAATGTATTTACGTCAAGGGGCTAAAGTAAAGCGGTAGTCATAAATGATCTGCTTCTGCATAAACACAGATGAAAATTGCAAAATCAGAAGAAAATAACAGCTAATCTTTACCTCTAAAAACAAAAAAATGAGTTTAAGTACAACAAGTATAAATAGGCCCGTATTAGCAACAGTAATGTCAATTATTATATTGCTTTTTGGAGCCATTGCATTTAATTTTTTGGGTGTACGCGAGTACCCTTCTATTGATCCACCTGTTATTACGGTAAGGACAAATTATACAGGTGCTAATCCGGATATTATCGAATCGCAAATTACCGAGCCTTTAGAAAAAGCAATTAATGGAATTGCTGGTATTCGTTCCATTTCATCAGCAAGTAACCAAGGTAGTAGCGTTATTACCGTTGAGTTTGGCTTAAGTGAAGACCTAGAATCCGCTACGAATGATGTGCGTGATAAAGTTTCTCAAGCAGTTAGACAATTACCTCAGGACATTGATGCGCCACCAGTTGTAGCAAAAGCGGATGCTAACTCTGATGCGATTTTAACACTTACAGTTCAAAGTACAACTAAAAAGCATTTAGAAGTAAATGATTATGCAGAGAATGTTTTATTAGAAAAATTGCAAACCATTCCGGGTGTGAGCACCATACAAATTTGGGGACAAAAACGTTATGCCATGCGTTTGTGGCTCGACCCAATAAAACTTTCATCTTTTAAACTTACTCCCTTAGATGTAAAAATGGCATTAGAGCGAGAAAATGTAGAGTTGCCTGGAGGAAAAATTGAAGGGAACAATACGGAGTTATCGGTAAAAACAGTTGGGCGATTTTCTACCGAAGAGGAATTTAACAACATCATCATTCAATCAATCAACAATAGAACCATTAGACTAAGAGATATAGGTTATGCCATTTTAGGTGCCGAGAATGAACAAACCATCCTGAAAGAAAGCAAAGTACCCATGATTGGTTTAGCTTTAGTACCTCAACCAGGTGCAAATTACATTGATATTGCAGACGAGTTTTACCGCAGATACGATCAAATAAAAAATGATGTGCCCAAGGATATTCAACTTGATATCGCGCTAGATAACACGAAATTTATACGCAAATCAATTACAGAAGTTGGCGAAACCCTTTTGATTGCATTTTTATTGGTGGTATTAATTATCTTTCTATTCTTTCGTGATTGGCTTATTGCATTCCGCCCACTAATTGATATTCCAGTTTCATTAATTGGTGCATTTTTTATCATGTACATATTTGGCTTTTCTATTAATATATTAACCCTATTGGCTATTGTACTGGCTACTGGTTTGGTGGTTGATGATGGCATTGTGGTTACCGAAAATATTTTTAAAAAAATAGAAGAAGGTATGAGTCCGCGCGAGGCAGCTATTAAAGGCTCAAACGAAATTTTCTTTGCCGTACTT
>JBILPP010000266.1:0-3290 GCA_044373765.1 Bacteroidia bacterium | reverse complement strand
GCAGTTGCATAAGTCCAATCAACCTGGCCTAATGTTTTAATCCAGTTGGCATTTCCGTTTTCATCAACACTCATCATTAAGGCGTATCGCTTATTGGAGGTGCCATCACCACCTGATTGCCCACCAAATGAAAAGGAAAAATTATAATCTACAGCCACGGCAATTTTATCATCATTGGTTAACGTAATTGCGTTACAGGTAGAATAAATGGTATTGGACTGTTTAGCCCATTTTAAATTGCCATTATATTGATAAGATGCCATGAAAAAATTTTGCTTATTGTTGGCATTACTTAAAATAGTTCCAGAAACATTAATTGGATTATAAAACAACCCTCCTATAACAACCTGGTGTTGCGAAGTAACAACAATATCGGTAATATGCTCTAGGCTAGTTGATGTACTTGGAAATATTTTACGTGCCCATTTATAATCACCTTGTTTGTTAAAACAAGCCGTTATGATATTGGCCCCAGCAAACGTATCGTTCTTTATATATACATCAAAATGCCCGTTAGCTGTTACATAAACCAAACTGTCTCGAAGTGCAATTTTGCCCATTCTGGCACTTATGCTATTACAGCCAATAGGTATCACTAAACTAGCTTTGCCAACACTATCAAGCTTAGCGATATATAACGATGTTCCCCCATGATGAGGCATTGCAGGTAATCCGTCTAAACTAAAATTGTACTGGCTAAATGAACCACAAATCCATACATTATTACTATCATCAACCAACACATTTCCTAATCTAGGTTTCCAAGATTGTATTGTTTTTTGAAAAAGCTGTGTACCGTTTTGATCAAATTTAAAAAGTGTACCTGGATCGTTTATACTCATGTACACATTAAAATTCTTATCAACGGCAAGGCCGCTTACCATTTCTATATTTGGGACCACATTAACTCCTGCAATCCAAATAAAATTTCCATTAGATGAGAATTTTGCTAAGAAATAACTGTAAGAACTACCTCCAATTTTGTTTAGTGTAGTATCACCAATTGTGATACTTCCAGCCATGCGACCTGCTACGTATACATTTCCAGAATCATCTGTAGTAATCGCATCGAAATAGTCGAATTGTGTAGAACCAAAATTCTTCAACCAAGTATTTTGAGCAAAAGTGTGCGTTGAAATAAAAACTAAAATTAAAAGTAGGATATTTTGCTTTTTCATTCTGTAAAACTAATCGTACAAATATGCTAATAATAGATTAGCTTGCTAGTAAATTAAAATTAAAATGAGTAATAACTGGGTAGAAAAAGACAATAAACTGAGTAAAACATACAAGTTTGATTCGTTTATGGATGCTATTAATTGGATGAGCAAAGCAGCTGTTGTAATAGAGGAGTTTAATCATCACCCGGAATGGAGTAATTTGTACAACAAAGTAAATGTAATTTTACGTACGCACGATGCTGGTTATATTGTAACCAATAAAGATCGAAAGTTAGCGCAATTACTTGATGACGTAGATTTATAGGTTATTATTGATAAGCGGCAACTCACATGTGCGCTGGTAATTGTAACTTTTAATTGCATCATTAAATACTGGTAAATGCCTATGACCATGGCAATCGCTGCCAACCATGTGCACCATTTTGTTTTCAATAAGAAATTCGACTGTTTTTTTAACTTGTGGCGAGTAGTATCCAATTAGTGAAAACAAATTTATTTGAAATAATATTCCTTGCTCAAAAAGCTCTGCAAATTTATCCCTTCTCATAGCTAAAAATGCATACCGTTCTGGATGCGCAAGAACGGGTTTATATCCTGCTATGCGTAACTCAAACAAGGCACTCTTAAAATTAGCTGGCTCTTCTGTAAACGGCAATTCAACAAGTACATGATTTTGCCCGAAAGTAAGCAAATTACCAGATGCTATTTTCTTTTCAAAAGCATCATCAATCATGTATTCGGCAGCAGCTTGGATTTCTATATTTACACCTTGATTTTTTAGTTCAGTGCGGATAAGCTCTAAAGCAGGTAAAATATTTTCGGGACCATTTTTATAAAAATCGCCCATGATATGAGGTGTTGTTATTACCTTTTTGTAACCACGTTCTGCAAAATGTTTAAAAACTGTAATGCTCTCCTCTATACTTTGAACCCCGTCATCAATATTAGGTATTAGGTGACTATGGATTTCGGTGGTAACTGGATTTACAAAAGTTGAATCAGCAGTTTTAGGCTTGATATTAAACAGTTTATTAAGTATACTCATGGTTTGGTTCGTTATGGCGATGTTATTTTTCCCATAACATAAAATCGTTAGGTACTATGCTAAGTATTCTTTTAACGACATAATATTTGGAACGTTTAATGAATCCACCCTTCGCTCATCTGCTACCATTAACGATACCCAATCCAAACGATGAATAAGCTCGTAAACGCTAAGCAAATTATACTGCTCCAACTGCATGGTTATTACCTTATGATTTTCCACTTCAAGCAATCCCGTAATAAAATCAAAACGCATATTTAAACGCTCGTTTTGGCTTGAGTTCATTACAAAAAACACAGAGTCTAAAGTGTCATAATAACTCTCAATCACGTTATGGTTCATTTCTGGCAGAACATGAACAAAACATTCATGTTTGGCATTTTCCTGTATTTGTTGTGCAAACCTAATTGCAATAGGCTCTAGCAAGCCATCTGCTAGCACCACGAATTTACTTTTAATTCTAGAGCGAATTTCATGGAATAAGGCCTCAGCCTCATCATGGTAGAGTTTGGTATCTGCTATAGTTGAAGCTACACTCTTAAGTTCTTCTTTAAAATCTTTACCAATTAACTCGCCAAGTAACAACACTAAGTAGGTAAGTGAAAAACCTAAAGCCATTCTGGGTTGAAAACCACTTTCAATTTTAAGTGTATAGGTACTGGTGCTTTGAGCTAATTGCTCGAGCTTGCCACCAGTGGTAAGTACTAATATTTTGCAACCACGAAGTTGGGCATCACTAAAAACAGCAATTGTTTCTTCGGTATTACCGCTGTATGAAGCAGCAATTAACAATGTTTTCTCGTTGGCATAAGCAGGCAAACTATAGTCAGCTAAACAGTTTACAGGCAAAGGCATATCGTTTATGAAAAACGCCTTTGCTATTTGGCCGCCAATTCCACTACCACCTAAACCTGCAATAATAATATTGCTAAAATCTGTTGCTTTTAGGCCGTGAGGTTGGTAATTATTAATTGCGTAATTAATCTGATAACAGAATTTATTTAGCGCTTCGTGCTGCTCGTTCATATAGCTATTTTTACTTTTTCTTAATTAAATTCATTAAA
>JBILPP010000265.1:0-3291 GCA_044373765.1 Bacteroidia bacterium | reverse complement strand
ATGTTCTTTAAAAACAGCTTCGCGGTTAAATCCCAAACTATTAAGTAAGGCAACACTAGCCGTGTTTTCAGGTTCAACCTCAGCTACAAAGCGGTGAATATTTTGTTGTTTTGCTAAGGTTTTGAGTAGGATATCCATACTTTCTTTGCCATAACCTTTGCCCCAATATTCAGGAAAAAACCAATAACCAATTTCACATCTTCTGTGCAAAGGATGCAAGTTATAGGTACTTATCACGCCAATAAACGCTTGGTGCTCATTAATAACCGCCCAAGAATTGCCTGTCCCGTTTTCACGTTTTGTTTCGTACCACAACATTTGTTCTGCTGTAGCTTCAAAAGTAGGATAGGTGATGTCCATGTATTTGGTTACAATAGGATTTGAAAACCCTTCAAATATCTTTTGTTGATCACCTGTTTCTACCTCTCTTAATGTAAGCCGGGCTGTGGTTACTAAAAATTGGTGTGTCATGCACTTTTAGTTTATGCCAATATGTTAATTATTCTACTATTTCAGTTTTAGGTGTGTATTGTTCAGGCTTTAAAAAATCAGTAACACGTTTTAAATCTTGTTCATGATCTCTCACTATTCTGTTCAATTCATCACATGTAAAAACAGAGTAGGGTATTTCAACCAATTTTATACCGTTTAGAGGTAATTCGGCAGCCTTTACGCGGTCATATTTTTTACGCTGGTCTGCACGACTCATGCCACTTACCGTGCGCACATTTAATTTGTTAAAAAACTCAGTTGGTTCTGCTGCTGGTGCTTCTTTGTACTCAATTACCAAATTTAGTTCGTGGTAAAAAGCATCAACTGGTAACTGTGTTCTTGTTTTGCCGTCCTTGTGCAAATCGCCAACTAAAAAATCAAATCTCTTTTGGCGTTTGGCTTTTTGTTTAAGGGCTTCATCACATAAATTCATTACGTAGTACTTATCGCTAAGTAAACGTTTGTTTTCCATCTCCAATCTCTCTTCCGAAACGGGTTCTTGCTTATACAATTGAGTTGGTCTTTCCGCATCCTTAGGGATAAAATACCAGTAGGTGTCTTCTCCATTTTGCATGGCATGTGCAAAGGGTATTTGTGCTAACTCATTAGATTTGTTAAGTTGTTTTAATACATCGCGGATAGGTTTGCCGTTTTTTACATCTTTTTTAAATACACCTGCTGCAATAAACTCTTGCATTAATTCTTTTACAGGAACGATGGTGGTATCTGCATGTGCTGTAAAGTAAGCCTCAATTACCTGATTGATATTCTCTATTTCTTTCGTCATTTTCTTATCCTAAGTGGATTGTTTTTTATGCTGCTGTTTGTTATTTGTATGCTAGAAAATTCAGATGAACTGATTATTCTAGTAAGTCATACATTTAATAGTATTTTCTTAATGATGCTTTTAACTAACTTATGTTTAGCTCTTTTTAATTGATGTTGGCCTTTATATTTCTTAGTCTTATTAAGTGGTTAAATCAATTACTATAAATTCATTAGTTAATTATTGTAACGGTTTAAAGGTATTCAAATTCTATCTTTAATAGGTCTGTATTTTCTTTGCCGTCTGTCCCTTCTACTTATTTAAACTATAAATCTGCACCACACCTTCCAATTTACCTTTGGCATCAGCTACCAAAAGAGAGGTAATTTTGTTCGTATTCATTACTTCTTCGGCTTCAGCCATCATCATTTTTTTATTGATGGCGCGCGGTTTTTTAGTCATAATATCTTTAGCGCTTAACGTAAATAATTTTGCAGTGTGCTTGTCCATGGCTCTGCGTAAATCACCATCAGTTATTACACCAATTACTTTTGTTTTATCAACCACAACAGCCAAACCCAAACGGCCGCTGCTCATGGTATGTATTACTTGTTGTATATTATCTGTGGGTTTTATAATGGGTAAGTTATCTTTAAACATGCAACTTTCAACTGTGGTTAAAAGTTTTTTGCCTAGGCTTCCACCAGGATGAAACTTAGCAAAATCTTCAGGCTTAAAATTACGTACTTTCATTAAAGCAACTGCCAATGCATCGCCCATAGCTAATGTAGCGGTGGTTGATGAAGTAGGCGCTAACTCAAGCGGGCAAGCCTCTTTGTATACTTTTACGTTTAAATGAAAATTAGAGTTTTTAGCAAGCGTTGATTGCGGATTGCCGCTCATGCCAATTACTTTTATTTGTGCAGCTTTAATGTAAGGAATTAACTTTAATAATTCCTCTGTTTCGCCACTGTATGAAATTGCTACCACCACATCATCTTTTTTCAGCATGCCTAAGTCGCCATGAAATGCTTCAACAGGGTGCATAAACATACTTGGTGTGCCCGTACTGGCTAATGTTGCCGATATTTTTGCTCCTACTAACCCTGATTTACCAACACCTGTAATGACCAAACGACCTTTACTTTTTAACACTGCGTCAACTGCTTTGTTAAAGTTATTGTCCAACTGTTTGCTTAAATCCGCTAGTGCTTTGGCTTCAATAGTAAATACTTCTTTGGCGTATTTGATGTAATCTTTCATGGGTTAAATTTCTTGTTCAATTATAATAAATAATTTGGGCGTTTTAACGGTCTATTCACTTCAAGTCCTCGTTCGTGCCTCACTGTGGGTTAACAATCCCGAACTTGCTTCGGGGCTTTTCGTTGCTATCCCTAAAGCATTTTACCTCAAACCAAATTACAACTTCACCACTTTAAATTCTGTTCTTCGGTTTAATTTTCTACCTGCTTCTGTTTTGTTATCAGCTACAGGTTGAGTATCGCCATATCCTTTGTAGGTTAATCGAGTAGCTTCAATACCATTGCTAATTAAAAATTGCCAAACACTTTTTGCACGGTTATTACTTAACTCAAAATTCTTTTGTTTAATACCTGTGTTATCGGTATGTCCGCCTAGCTCAATAACAAGTGTTGGGTTGTTTTTTAAAAAGGTAACCAACTTATTCAACTCTACTTTCGATTCTTCTTTTAACTCAAACTTATCAACCTCAAAAAACACATTGTTTAATACTACTTTTTCACCGGCTACCAATGGTTTAAGTGGTATATCTATTAATAAAGGCGCTGTAGCTGTTTGGTTTTTTAATGCAAAATTTTCGGAGTGAAATAAGTATCCATCGGCACTTACATTTAAGGCATAATTTTTATTTCCCTGCAAACTCACCAAAAAGGCTCCTGTTGCTTTATTGCTTTGCGATTCAATAACTGTTTTTCCAGTTGCTAAATCAATTAACTCTATCCGGGCCTTTAGTTTTTTTAATGATCTTGCATCATATACATTGCCCTTTAAAT
>JBILPP010000264.1:0-3296 GCA_044373765.1 Bacteroidia bacterium | reverse complement strand
ATTGCCCAAACGTGTTTTTTAAACATATTAATCTAAAACCTTAAACAATAAATTATCCAGAAAATGTGCCACAAACTCCTCATCAGCCGATTTACTGTTATCGGTTAAATTAGGCAAATGACTACCAAAATATTGCTGCAAATGGGCAGTTTCTACCAAGGTACTGCTTAATGTACGCGGGTATTTATAATTGGAGTTGTATAAAGAAATTACATCTGCAATCTTGGCACATAAATCTTTGTAAGGTTTAAATACTTGTTCACGGTTAATTTCATTTACATCCTTTACCAAATAAACCTTGCTGCTTTCTGTAATTACAATTTGGTGTAAGTACTTTTTATTATAATCTAAATGTCCTGAGCTTTCGGGTAACTCGTGGGTAAGCAGCTGAATAATAATTTTTAGTTTTTTCTTGTTATCGGTTATGCCTTGTAATTTAAACTCCAATAAAAACTCTAAATACAACCAATACCAATTTAAGATGTACAACAACAAACGGTGTTTATTTTCAAAATAACGGTAAATGGTAGCCTCGGTTGTGCCTATTTCTGCTGCTAATTTCTTAAATGTAAATGCCTCAAAACCAAGACTGCTAATTAAATCAATGGCATTTTTTACTATATTGCGACCTAATTCTGTGCCTTCGGGGTCGCGCAAATAAATTTTATCATTAACTTTAAATGTGATTTTGTAATCCATAATTTAATTAACCCACGATTATTTGAAAACTTACACAAACATAACACTATCAAGCTAAAAAGCTTTAATCTTAAACATAATAGTATTACTATTGTTTGGTATAGTATTTGACAAGTATAATAAAATGAATGAGCGCATGACAAAAAGGAATGCATTAACCCGTTTAGGAAATCTGCTGAATTTGGAGAAACAAGAAATCAGCTCTATATATTTCTTTGCCATATTTAGTGGATTGGTGCAGTTAAGTTTGCCCTTGGGTGTTCAAACCATTGTTGGGCTTATGCTGGGTACAACCATGGTAACATCAATATACATATTGGTTATTGGAGTGGTGGTAGGTGTATTTATGGTTGGATGGTTACAAATTAGCCAAATGCGTGTAATAGAAAAAATACAGCAGCGTTTATTTACCCGCTTTGCATTTGAATTTGCAACAGTTATACCCAAACTTAAACTAAACCAAACAGACGATTACTACTTACCCGAAAAAGCAAATAGGTTTTTTGATACGGTTACTGTGCAAAAGGGTTTAGCAAAATTATTACTGGATGTACCAATGGCTGGTATTCAAATTGGATTCGGTTTAATATTGTTGGCACTGTATCATCCTGCATTTATCATGTTTGGAGTTGCATTGGTTGTAATCCTTTGGTTAATTCTTAAAGCCACTTCAAGGTACGGTTTAGAAACCAGTTTAATTGAAAGTAAATACAAATATTTGGTAGCGGGTTGGCTTGAAGAAATTGCCCGCATTGTAATTCCATTAAAATACAGCAAAACAAATAACATTAATTTAGAGCGAACCGATAATTACTTGGTGGGATACTTAAAAGCCAGAACCAAACATTTTGGGGTGTTGTTGCTTCAATATAAAACATTGGTATTTTTTAAGGTAGCCATCACTCTTACCATGCTTGCTGTGGGATCCTACTTGGTAATTAACCAACAAATAAATATTGGCGAATTTATTGCTGCCGAGATTGTGATTTTAACTGTTATTGGCGCTGTAGAAAAGTTGATTGGTAGCTTGGATAATGTTTATGATGTGATTACAGGATTGGAAAAACTAGCCACTGTAACCGAATTACCAACCGAAAGCAGTGGATCACTTAAACTAGCAGATAATGCAAATGGCTTATCGATAACATTACAAAATGTGAGTTATGGCTATATAAAAGAACAACCAGTTTTAAATAGTGTTAACGTTGATATACCTGAAAATTCAAAAATCTGGATTACTGGAAATGAAGGATCTGGTAAGTCAACTCTACTAAAAGTTATGGCTGGCTGTTTTGATGATTACCAAGGCAAGTTACTATACAACAACATACCTTTTGGCAACTACGATATAAAATCGTTGCGTAACCAAATAAGCTTGTATTTAAACAACAACGATTTGTTTTTAGGAACGGTACTCGAAAATATTACTTTACGAAACCAAGAAACCTCACCCCAAGAAATATTGGAATTGGCAAATAAACTAGGCATGGAGGGCTTTTTAAACTCATTTAACAGAGGCTTTGATACGCTTATTGACCCTATGGGTAAAAAGCTAACAGAATCTACCCTTAAAAAAATAATGATGCTTAGAACATTTGGAGGAAACCGTAAGTTAATCATATTAAACGAACCATTTGTTGGTGTTGATGATTATACCAAGCATCAAACTTTAGCATATATAAACAGTTTAAAAAACACAACCCTACTATTGGTAAGTAACGATACAGAGGTAAAGGTTGCGTGCACCCACAAACTCAGTTTGGAAAAAGGAATGGTATCAAAACTTGAGAAAATAAACTAAGATTTTATGAATCAAGACGAATTAAAATCATACAAAACGATTTATCGCCACAACCGCGAGAGCAATGTTAAACGTTGGTTTATTGGCATACTTGTAACTTTATTGGGGTTCATGTTTTTACCTTGGACCCAAAATATAAAAGCACACGGAACCATAACCACATTATACCAAGAAGACCGTCCGCAAGAAATACACTCTCCTATTCCTGGGCGTATTTTAAAATGGTGGGTTAAAGAGGGCGATTACATCAAGAAAGGTGATACCATTTTACAGCTATCAGAAATAAAACCCGATTACCTTGACCCAAATTTGGTATTGCGCACGCAGGAGCAACTTACGGCAAAACGTGACGCTTTAAGTTCATACCAAAACAAACTAAAAACGGCATCGGCACAAATTGAAGCACTTAATGAAAGTAGAACGTTAAAACTTGAGCAGCTTAAGAATAAAATTGCACAGCTTAACAACAAATTGGCGGGTGAGCGTGCAGAACAAATTGCAGCCATAAATGAGTTTAGCCTTGCTAAAGATCAATTTGAACGTCAGCAAAAAATGTATGCCGAAGGTTTGGTTTCTCAAACCCAACTGCAGCAGCGTAGTGTAGCATTTCAAAATGCACAAGCCAAAAAACAGGTGGTTGATAATAAAATAGAACAAACCCTTCAGGAGTTAAATATTACCAGGCTTGAACAAAAAAGTACGTTACAGGAGTACAACGAAAAAATAAGTAAAACAGAAGGCGAAAGATACCAAAGTCAGAGCCAAATTGCAGTAACAGATGGCGAAGTAGCTAAAC
>JBILPP010000023.1:0-11405 GCA_044373765.1 Bacteroidia bacterium | reverse complement strand
TCCAGGTCAGTTCGAGTGTGCTCCAAATTTTGAAGAAGTAAACTTAGCTATTGACCACAACCAATTATTAATGGATGTGATGGATAAAGTGGCGGTTAAGCATGGTTTAAAGGTGTTGTTACACGAAAAACCATTTGCGGGAGTAAACGGAAGTGGCAAACACAACAACTGGAGTTTAATTACAAATACTGGTGTTAACTTATTGGCTCCGGGTAAAACGCCTCATACTAATCTACAGTTTCTAACTTTTTTTATTAATACCATTAAGGCGGTACATAACCATGCCGATTTATTGCGCGCAAGTATTGCATCTGCCTCAAACGATCACCGTTTGGGAGCCAACGAGGCACCGCCTGCAATCATGTCTGTATTTATCGGAACGCAATTAACGCATGTGTTAGAGGATTTGATTTCACCTAAAGCAAAGGCGGCCCTAAAAACATCAAAAACAACAATTGATATTCAAAAGATTCCTGAAATTTTATTAGATAATACAGATAGAAACAGAACATCTCCTTTCGCCTTCACTGGAAATAAATTTGAGTTTCGTGCCGTTGGTTCTTCTGCAAATTCTGCCAATGCAATGATTGTTTTAAATACCATTGTGGCTGAGCAATTAAAAGTATTTAAAGCAGATGTAGATGCTCAAATTAAAAAAGGGAAAAAGAAGGAAGATGCCATATTAGAGATTTTGAAAGGGTATTACACAGCTAGCAAGAAAATTCTTTTTGAAGGAAATGGCTACGGTGAAGAGTGGGTTAAAGAAGCTAAAAAACGTGGATTAAGCAACATCAAAACAACACCTGAAGCATTGAACGCTTACATTGCTCCAGCATCAAAAAAGTTGTTTGCCGATAATAATGTTTTTGATGTGCGCGAATTAGATGCTCGTTACGATATCATGCAAGAAAGCTATGTAAAGAAAATTGATATTGAGGCAAAAGTTATGGCTCAATTAGCCACTTCGCATGTTATTCCTGCCGCAGTTGAGTATCAAACAAAACTAGCGGCTTGTATCTCTAGTCTTAAAACAGCTGGAGTTCCAAAATCGCTTTATAGTGCGCAGTTTGAAATGGTTCAAACCATATCAAAGCATATCAACACCATTCATGAGTATACAAAAAAGTTAGTAGCAGAAACAGAAAAGGCCCATCACATTGAGGATACCCATAAACGCGCTTTAGCATTTTGTCATAAAGTAAAACCGTTGTTTGATGTAATAAGAAATGCAAGTGATGCACTAGAATTTATGATTGAAGATGACTTATGGAAGTTACCGAAATACAGAGAGTTACTGTTTATTAAGTAGGCGTATCACTAGTCATTTTTGAGTACCATCTAAAATACCCTTGATATTTTAAATATTTTGTGTTTATATTAGCTTAAACATTTTATACCAAATAAGTAGCAAGCGTATTTAAAACCGACATTTATACAATGAAAAAAAGCAATATTATTTTCTCTTTTCTTGCCATTATACTTGCCTCAACAATGTTGTCGTGTGGAGCCAAAAAAGGCTCGATGCAAGCTGCTCGTGAGGCTTTAGCGAAAAAGGAGTATGCAGTAGCTGGTGAAAACTATAAAGCTGTGTATAGCAAGACTAAAAACAAAGATGAGAAGAATGAATCATGCTTTCAAACGGCAGAATGTTACTACATGGCCAACGACATGAAAAATGCCGAAGGTTGGTATAAAAAAACGGTTAAGGCTGATCCTAAAAATGTAGAAGCGCAGCTTAAACTTGCCGAGAGCATTAAGTCTCAAGGTCGTTTTTCTGAAGCAATTATTGAATATAATAATTACAAAAAGCTTGCTCCAGCTGATACTAAAATTGATAGTAAAATTCGTGGTTGTGAATTGGCTTTGAAATGGAAAAACGAAAAAACCCGTTACAAGGTTGAGAATGTTAAAGCAGTTAATAGTAAATGGAGTGATTTTGCACCCATGTTTTATAAAAAGGACCAACTCTTTTTTACCAGCGATAGGGAGAAAGGTGCAAGCAATAAAGCATATGGTTGGACCGCAAACTTTTTTACGGATGTATATAAAGTGGTATACAAAGTAGATAAGAAAAACCCAAACAATATTAAATATGAAATGCCTGCTTTGGTTGACAAGGAGAATGTAAACTCTCCTTACAATGATGGTACTGTAGCTTTTGACAACAAAGGTGGAACGATGTACTTCACACAATGTAATGGTAAAGATGGAAAAGGGAAGTTCTGCCGTATTTGGTCAGCAACACTTTCGGGACAAGAGTGGACAGAGGTTAAGCCACTAGAATTTTCTTCTGATTCATTCAACAGTGGGCACCCGTCATTGACAAAAGACAATCAAATCATGTATTTTTCTTCCGATATGCCTGGTGGCGAGGGAGGAAAAGACATTTGGTACGTAACATACAGTAAACGAAGCAAAACATGGGGTGATCCGATTAACCTTGGCCCAACAGTTAATACAGACAAAGATGAAGTTTATCCATTTATACATGAAGATGGAACATTGTACTTCTCTTCAAATGGTCATACTGGTATAGGCGCGATGGATATTTTTTATACCACAGGTTCTACAACAGATTGGGGCACTCCAGTAAATATGAAATCACCAATAAATTCTGGAGGTGACGATTTTTCTATTATACTATCAAAAGATAAAGAAAGTGGTTACTTAGCAAGTAACCGTGAAGGAACAAAAGGTCAGGATGATATTTGGCGTTTTTACATGGATCCTTTGGTGTTTACCTTAAGTGGTGTTGCACGTGATGTAAAAACAAAACAAATACTTGCGAATACCTTTATTACTTTCACAACAAGTGTTGACACCGGAAAAATTGTTGTTAAAACAGATGCTGCAGGTTCATACAAAATTAATTTAAAGCCTAAAACGGATGTTGAATTGTTCGGTTCGCACGAAGATTATTATGATAGTAAGATTGCATTTCAAACTACAAAAGGTTTAGATGTTTCAACTGATTTGGTTCAAGACCTGGATTTAAATCCGTTTGATTATGAAAATGCCATTAAAGTAGAAGGTATTTATTATGATTTGGATAAAGCAAATATCCGTCCTGATGCTGCAAGAATATTAGACTCATTAGTAATTACCCTTAATCGCTACCCTAAAGTACGTATCGAACTAGCCTCTCATACGGATTGTCGTGCAGATTCAGCATACAACGAAAATCTATCACAAAGACGTGCAGATTCAGCAGTTTCATACATTATTCGTCAAGGTATCGACTCGGCTCGTTTAGTAGCTAAAGGATATGGTGAAAGTAAATTGGTTAACGATTGTGCTTGCGAAGGTAACTACGTAAAACGCCAATGTACTGAAGAAGAGCATCAGATGAACCGTAGAACAACGGTTAAATTATTAGGCAACGACTACCGACCTAAACCTAAAGAAGTACCTGTTGATCCAAAAGCAAAGCCTAACACAACAAAACCGGGTACAAGACCAGGAACAACCCCTACACCAAGAAGGTAACATCAAAAATAATATACCTAAAAAGCCCGCGAAGAAATTCGCGGGCTTTTTTTTAAAACGTTAATTTAAAAAAACTTTAAATAATTGTTGTTTTTGTATTAATTAATTTTAAATTGTATACTCAAATAAGGTGGTTTAATAAAAATAATTTACCACTTAAAGAGATACATTAACAAACAAATTATACCTCAATTACACTACAACTTAAGGACGACTCTATAAGCGAGTCGTCCTTTTTTTATAACAAAAGCAATAAGTTTACGTTACAATTTTCATGTTTTTCTATTAGCTTTGAAAGTATATGCGTGTATCCATACTTTTGTTTTTGTCTTGTTTTTTCATAAATGCTTTCGCACAAACAACCACCGTAACTCCTATAGACATTGAGATACAAAAAGCTGATGTGTTATTCATGAACAAAAAATATAATTCGGCAGCAACCTTTTATAAAAAAATTTATACCAAAGTTAAAGACGAAGAACAACTAGCAACCATAAATTTTAAAATAGCAGAGAGTTATAGACTAAGCAATAATTTTAAGCAAGCTTTTGAGTGGTATGAAAAATTAATAAATACCAAATACCCTGATCCTAAAATTTTGTACTCGTATGGTTTGTTGTTAAAAAATTATGAACGATATGTTGATGCTGCGAGGCAATTTAACGACTATTTATTTGAAACGCCTAATGATGTTGAGGCAATACGAGAATTAGAAGCCTGTAGGATTTCTGGCGATTGGAAGTTAAATCCATTAAAGTTTTCGGTTGAGAATGTTAAATCTTTAAATACGGTATACAGCGACTATGCTCCTTTTTTATCTGATGGAAAAATGTTTTGGAGTTCATCACGAACGGAAGCTACTGGTAATATCATTTTTGAATGGACTGGACAAAAGTGCGCAGACATTTTTCAAAGCAATATCAACGAAAATTCATTTGGTTCAATTTCTAAACCAAGCGGTTTAATTAATAGCAATTATAACGAGGGTGTAGCTTGGGTTGATAGCACAAATACAACCATGTATTTTACCCAATGCAATGGCTCAGATGGTAAAGGAATGAATTGCAAAATATATGTAAGCTATAAGCAAAATAACCAGTGGAGTATAGCACAAGTGTTGCCTTTTTGTAGTGATAGTTTTAGTGTTGGTCATCCCGCATTTACTGCTGATATGAAACGTTTGTATTTTGCAAGTAACATGCCCGGAAGTATAGGTGAAAAAGATATTTATTACATTAATCATAACCCTTTAACTGGCAAATGGGGCATTCCTGTAAATTTGGGGTCCAATGTTAATACCACAGAAGACGATATGTTTCCCGCTATACATCCCGATGGGAAAATATATTTTGCCAGTAAGGGGCATTTTGGTATGGGTGGCTTAGATTTATTTTATACCATAGATTCTATTGGTGGATTTACAAAAGCCATTAATTTAAAAAGTCCTATAAATAGTGGAGCAGACGATTTTGGAATTACTTTTCTGGGCAATCAAACTGAACCACAAAAACCTTTTGCATATTTTACCAGTAACCGCGAAGGAGGACTTGGCGATGATGATATATATAGCCTAAGTGTTAAGCCATTTATTTTTCTAGTAAAAGGCAGGGTAATTAATAGGGAAGACGAAACGCCAATACCAAACGCAGAGGTGTTTGCATTGATGGCTAATATGCCATTAAAGACGTTTAAAACAGATGGGAAAGGTAACTTTGTAAGTGAGTTAGCACTCAATCAAAATATAGAGATAAGCGCTGCCAAAGAAAAGTTTTTCAAAAGCGAATCTCTTGCTGTATCATCTCAAAATATTAAAGCAGATACAACCATTGAATTGACTTTGTATTTAAATCCAATACCCGATGAAGGTGTTGAGTTTACCTTACAAGGTATTTATTACGATTTGGATAAGGCTGATATTAGACCCGAAGCGGCACGTGTTTTAGATTCGTTGGTGTTCATATTGAAAAACAATCCCACCATTACCATCGAGCTGGCTTCGCATACAGATAGTAGGGCTGATGAAGGATATAACCTTAAGCTTAGTCAGAGGCGCGCACAAAGTTGCGTAGATTATTTACTTAAAAAGGGGATTGCAAAACCACGTTTAACTGCTGTGGGTTATGGAGAAAGTAAATTAATTAATGAGTGTGCAGATGGAGTAGAGTGTAATGAAGACCAACATCAAGAGAACAGAAGAACAACTTTTAGGGTATTAAGCACCGATTACAAAGGACGATAATACTTAATTGTATTGCTTTTTAACCCAAGTAGCAATTTCATCTACAACATATTCAGGAACATTGTTGGGTTTATTATATTCAGTTGGTTTTGATATACCCTCACCTTCCATAAGTAGGTGGTTTAATTTTGGGTAAGAGATAAAAGTTGAACAACAGCTTTTTTGCATGGCTTTTTTCCATAACTCAAATTCACTCATGGGCACTTGGTAATCTCTTTCTCCCTGAATAAATAAAGCAGGTTTTTTATGCAAAACAGCATGTAATTTTTCTGGTCCGTTGTCCATCATATCTTTTACATAAGCCATGGTTAAACCCGGTATCATCGAGTCTTTATTGATTTGGGTTGATGGTATATTTAGTTTCATGTATTCAGCTTTTTTAATCATTACATCATAGGCTTGTTTTGATGCACTGTCAGGCAAAAACTGTTTTAAATACTCAAACTGATAAGCCATTAAATCAACAACATTGCTATAGTTACCAGCTAAACTAATTACACCTTTAATCTTTGGGCACGCCTTTGCAAAATAAGGTAACATAAATCCGCCTTGGCTGTGGCCAGCAATAAATATTTGTTTTGGGTTGATTCGTTTGTCTTCTGAAAAATAAGCCACAATGTTTTTTAAGTCTTCAACATATTCTTCATACAATAAAAATTCATTTAGGTTTTTAATGCCTTTTAAATTCGCAGGGTTAGCTGTTCTTTTGTCGTATCGGTATACTGCAATTCCTTTTGCTGCAAGTGCCCAAGCAATATCCTTGTATGGTTTATTAGGGCCTAATGTGCCATCTTTATCAGTGCCTCCACTGCCACCAACAATAATTACCAATGGTGCATTTTGTTGAGTTTTGGGTAAACTTAATATCCCCTCGCTAAAAATATTTTTTGTGGGCACTGCTAATTTAATTTCAACAAAACTTAAGGTGTTAATGTAATCGGGAGGGGTGTACTTTAGCTTGGTATTTAAAAAATACATCCCAGATATTTCGCCTTTATTATTTATAGTGAGTTTGAATAGAAAACTCTTTTTAACGAAATCAATTTTAGTCTCCGTAATTTTAAACGAATCTTTTTGTGTTATGATGGTTTCGTTAATGTATTGTAATGAATCATAGTTTTCAATTAAACTATTCCAGGTCACTTCAAGTTGGTTTGCATCCATGTAACGCCTCATGGTTGCATCCTGGAGGGTATAAATTTTATCAAACTGTTGTGTTTTAAAATTGGCAAGTACGCTTTGGGTAATATCTGCAGCGTTATTTTGTGCAAAGGTTGGAGCGATAGTTAATCCTAAAATAAATATGTACAAACCAATTATTCTCAATAAATTCATGCTGCAAGATGTTGAATTAATGTTTACCAATCAATCTTCAATTAAAATGTGCACCACGCATTTAATTGACATTCTGTGCTTCTTAAAATAAAAAAGCGACCCCAATTAATCGAGGTCGCTTTTTGTTATTGGGTTAAATTAAACTTAGTTCAAAACTTCTTTTACATCTACGAAAGGTAAGTTAAAGGCATCAGCAACACCTTTATATACCACTTTGCCATCAACAACATTTAATCCTAGCTCTAATTCTTTGTTATCAGCACAGGCTTTTTTCCAGCCCTTGTTTGCTAATTGTAAAGCGTAAGGTAAAGTTGCGTTGGTTAGTGCTAAAGTTGATGTGTAAGGAACTGCACCTGGCATATTTGCCACACAGTAATGAATTACATTATCAACTACATAAATAGGATCTTGGTGTGTAGTTGCTTTTGATGTTTCAAAGCAACCGCCTTGATCAATAGCCACATCAACCATTACAGTACCTGGACGCATGGTATTTAACATGTCTCTGGTGATTAATGAAGGTGCTTTTGCACCTGGAATTAAAACTGCACCAACAATTAAATCAGATGTTTTAATGGCTTCGCGAATGTTATACTCGTTAGAGTAAACAGTTTTTACATTAGCAGGCAATAAATCGTCTAACTGACGCAAACGGGGTAATGAAATATCCATTAATGTAACATCAGCGCCCAAACCTGCAGCCATTTTAGCAGCTTGTGTTCCCACAATACCACCACCTAATACCAATACAGATGCAGGACGAACTCCGGGAACGCCACCTAATAAAATCCCACGTCCACCCATTGGTTTCTCTAAGTATTTTGCACCTTCTTGCACACTCATACGGCCTGCTACTTCACTCATTGGAGTTAATAACGGTAAGCTACGATCAGTTTTTTCAACGGTTTCGTAAGCTACGCATACCGCTTTACTCTTAATCATTGCAGTTGTTAATGGTTCGTGCGAAGCAAAGTGAAAGTAAGTAAACAACAATTGACCTTCTTTAATCAAAGGATATTCTAATTCAATTGGCTCTTTAACTTTTATAATCATTTCAGCTTTGCCATAAACATCTTCAATGGTTGGTAACATGGTAGCACCAGCTGTTACGTATTCTTCATCTTTAATTCCACTGCCATTGCCTGCGGTAGCTTGAACAAATAATTGGTGACCTGCTTTTACCAATGCCGAAACGCCTGCAGGTGTTAAACCTACGCGATTTTCGTTATTCTTAATTTCTTTAGGAACTCCTATGATCATAATAATATGTTTTTTTTAAAAGGTGAGCAAAAGTAATACTCTAATACATAAAACAAAACGCCTCGCTAAAATGTGCAAGGCGTTTTGTGTATATCGATAGTTTTTTTCTTCTAGTTATTGTTTCTAACTGGAGAAACAGGTTCGGGTGTATTTACTAAAACCTCTCCTTTAATACTTAGCACAATATCAGCTCCGGCATTAGACTTAACCGTAATAACCTTGTGAAAAGCACCTGGCCTACCGTAAGAGTTATAAGCAGCTTTTATGGTAGCCTTTTTACCTGCCATGATTGGTTCTTTTGGCCATTCTGGTGTTGTACAACCACAACTGGCTTGAACATTGTTTAAAATCAAGGCCGTTTTTCCAGTGTTTTCAAACACAAAAGAATAAGTTGCTAGCGTTCCTTCTTTTATTTTACCAAAATTGTGCTCAATTTTTTCAAACTTAATTATAGGCATGGTATCATTAGCATTGGTTTGGGCATTAACACCTAAAACAACAAACAATACCACCAGCGTTGCGAATATTTTTTTCATGTACAGATATAAAATAACCTGTAGGTATATTGCCTACAGGTATGTGTTAAAATATGAGTATTAATTAGTTTGAGGGAGTTGCTGCAGGAGCAGCAGCGCCTTTTACTTCACCTTTTAGTGTTAATGTAACCATATCGCGACTTGCATTTGAAGTTACAGTAACGGTTTTCATAAATGCACCAGGACTTGCGGCATTGTATGTTGCTTTGATATAACCTTTTTTACCAGGAGCAATTTTCTCTTTTGTAAATTCAGGTGTTGTACAACCGCAACTTGCAGCAGCATTAAAAATAATTAAATCTGATTTACCTGTGTTGGTTACCACAAATGTATATGAAGCTGGTACACTTTGAGGAATTACACCAAAGTCATGTGTTTCTTTTTCGAAAGTGATAACAGGTACATTTTTGTCAACCGGTTTTTGCGGAGCAACGGTTTGAGAGTTTGAAACGAATGCAGCGCTAACAGCTACAAATGCGGTGATTATTAACTTTTTCATGTTGTATTATTTAATTTTTATTTTATTATTTCAAAAACTGTTCCAAAAAATGATTTGCTCAAAATGGAACCTCGAATTTACACAAGCTATCTGTAAATGCAAACCTTTTACCCTTAAAATATCCTTAAGGCTAAAAATCGCTAGTTATAAAGTGATTTTGTAGGCTCATTCAATGGTTATATATTTGGCCACTTATTACATGTAACCGTATGGGAAAATCAAACCAAGCAAAATTTAACGCAGAAGAGTTTAAAGCTTCAGTTATAAATGATTATGTAATAGCCTATCGCAGTCGACAATCCAGTTTACTGGGTCGTAAGGAGGTACTTACCGGAAAAGCCAAGTTTGGTATTTTTGGTGATGGCAAGGAATTGCCACAACTCGCAATGGCTAAAGCATTTAAAGATGGAGATTTTCGTAGTGGATATTACCGCGACCAAACGTTTATGATGGCAATTGGTCAACATTCTGTTCAAGAGTTTTTCGCCCAACTATATGCCCATACAGATGTGGAGGCTGAACCAGCTAGTGCAGGACGTATGATGAATGGACACTTTGGCACCCGCAGTTTGAAGGATGACGGAATGTGGAAGGCATTAAAAAATCAAAAAAACTCATCTAGTGATATATCACCAACAGCTGGACAAATGTTGCGTTTGGTTGGTTTAGCACATGCCAGTAAATACTACCGTCAAAACGCAAAAATTATTGGCGATAACTTGTTTAGCGATAACGGAAATGAGGTTGCTTGGGGTACAATTGGTAATGCATCATCTAGCGAGGGGCACTTTTTTGAAGCAATAAATGCAGCAGGTGTGTTACAAATACCAATGGTGATATCTGTTTGGGACGATGGTTACGGCATTTCAGTTCCTGCAAAATACCAAACTACCAAAGAAAATATCTCAGAGATTTTAAAAGGGTTTCAACGCGATGAAAAAGGTAACGGCTTTGAAATTATTGTTGCCAAAGGATGGAACTATGCCGAGTTAATTGCTGCGTACGATAAAGCAAGTAAAATTGCCCGTGAAGAACACGTGCCTGTTTTGGTGCATGTTACAGAATTAACTCAACCTCAGGGTCACTCAACCTCAGGTTCCCATGAGCGCTACAAAAGCAAAGAACGTTTAGATTGGGAACAACAGTATGATTGTGTAGAGAAATTTCGTGAGTTTATTATAGACAATAGTATAGCATCAACTGTTGAGATTGAAGCGATAGAAGCTGAAGAAAAAATGCATGTAAATAATGCAAAAAAAGCAGCATGGGAGGCCTATTTATCGCCAATAAAAAATGAGGTAAAACAATGTGTTGCTTTATTAGAACAATTGGCAAGTGGATCAGGTAAAAACGAAATAACAAACATTGCAAACGAGTTGTTAAGCATCAGCGAACCTATACGTAAAGACATTGGTGTGGCTGTAAATAAAGCATTACGCCTAACATACGCAACCGATTCAAGTGAGCGCAATGCGTTGATACAATTTAAAGCTAATTTCAAAGAAATAAACGCGGATAGGTACAACAGTTACTTGTTTAGTGAAAGTGCTGAAGCTGCTTTAAAAGTAAATGAAGTAAAACCCATTTTTAGTGATGATAGCAAAGTAGTGGATGGACGCGAAGTAATGCAGGCCTTTTTTGATTTGGCTATTACCCGCGACCCACGAGTATTTGCATTTGGTGAAGATGTAGGTAAAATTGGTGATGTAAACCAAGGTTTTGCTGGATTACAAGAAAAACATGGAGAGAGCCGTGTGTTTGATACAGGTATTCGCGAATTAACCATTATTGGTCAAGGTATAGGAGCTGCATTACGCGGTTTACGTCCAATTGCCGAAATTCAATACTTAGATTATTTACTTTATGGCTTGCAACCATTAAGCGATGATTTAGCTACACTTCAATATCGCACCAAAGGTGGACAAAAAGCGCCTTTAATTGTACGTACCCGTGGACATCGTTTAGAGGGCATTTGGCACAGTGGATCGCCAATTGGCATGATAATAAACTCTTTGCGTGGTATGCATATACTCGTACCACGAAATATGGT
>JBILPP010000263.1:0-3326 GCA_044373765.1 Bacteroidia bacterium | reverse complement strand
TCTTTTCTGTTATCTTTTTGTTGACGTTCTAACAAATCGAAGTAAATTTTACCACTGCAGAATAATACGCGTTTAACATCTTTTGTCTTCACGCTGTCATCATCAATTAATTGTTGAAATCCAACATGAGTAAAATCTTCTAGCTTGCTTACGCAGGCTGAATGACGTAATAAACTCTTTGGTGTCATCACCACTAATGGCAAGCGTGTTGTGCGATGCAATTGTCTGCGCAATGCATGAAAATAATTTGCAGGTGTGGTGATGTTACAAACTTGGATATTCCAATTTGCACACAGTTGTAAAAAGCGTTCTAACCTTGCAGATGAGTGCTCTGGTCCTTGTCCTTCATATCCATGAGGTAACATCATAACCAAACCACTGTATGTTTTCCATTTTGCTTCTGCGCTACTGATGTATTGATCAATAATAATTTGAGCACCATTAGCGAAATCACCAAACTGAGCTTCCCAAATCGTTAAATCATTCGGAGTAATCATACTAAATCCGTATTCAAAACCCAGTACTGCATACTCTGATAAAAGCGAATTATAAAACTCAACATTGGCTTTTTTGTCTTCGCCTAAGCTATCAAATATATTATGCGATAACTCACTGTCTTCTTGTTTAATAATGGCATGTCGGTGAGAGAAAGTTCCACGTTCAACATCTTGCCCTGTCATGCGCACAGCATGACCCTCGTTTGCCAGTGTAGCGTATGCCATCAACTCGCCCATAGCCCAATCATAGTTGTCGTTTTTGATCATATTTTTACGATCTTTAAACAACTTTTCTACTTTACTAAAGGCTTTAAAACCCTCAGGTATATTGGTTATTTTATCTGCAAGTGATAAGAACAATTTTTTATCGATGGCTGTTTTAGGTTGATTCTCAAAATCTTTATCTGTAGCGCCATGAAATCCATCCCAAATCTCTTCAATAAATGAACGAACAACAGGTTTTTCTGCAGCTTTGGCTTGTTCTAATTTTTGCTGTAACAGACCACGGAATTCTTTTTCCATTTCCTTAGCCAAATCAGCCTCAACACTTCCAGCACTTAATAATTTTTGGTTGTAAATTTCACGTGGATTGGGATGTGTACCAATAGCTTTATATAACAGTGGTTGTGTAAAACGAGGTTCGTCACCTTCGTTGTGGCCGTATTTACGGTATCCCAATAAATCAATAAATACATCCGTATTAAATTCTTGTCGGTATTCCATAGCCAACTTAACTGTGTAAACTACAGCTTCTACATCATCCGCATTAACATGGAAAACAGGGCTTAAAGTGGTTTTAGCAACATCTGTACAATATGTACTTGTACGTGCATCATGGTAATTGGTCGTAAAGCCAATTTGGTTATTGGTAACAATGTGTATACTACCGCCAACATTGTATGCTTTCAATCCAGCCATTTGTACCATTTCGTATACAACACCTTGACCCGCTACAGAAGCATCACCATGAATTAAAATCGGGGCTACTTTGTCTATATCACCTCCATGTTTTTTATCAAGTTTAGCACGAGCTAAACCCTTAACAACAGGGCCTACGGTTTCTAAGTGAGAAGGATTTGGAGCTAAACTTAAATTAACCTTTTTACCTGTAGAAGTGGTAATCTCTGTTGCATAACCTAAATGGTATTTCACATCACCCTCAAAAAGTGCTTCTTCTAGTGCATCACCTTCAAACTCTTTAAATATTTGTTCGTAGGTTTTATTTAAAATATTGGCCAATACATTTAAACGACCACGGTGAGCCATGCCTAGTACAAACTCTTGCACGCCCAATTCGGCACCATATTGAATAACTGAATCAAGCGCAGGTATAAGCGTTTCTAAGCCTTCTAAAGAAAATCGTTTTTGACCAACAAACTTGGTATGGATGAAATTTTCGAATATGGTTGCCTGATTTAACTTACCTAAAATATGGCGCTTTTCGTCAATACTACATTTAGGCGTGTTACGAACCGATTCCATTTTCTTTTTAAGCCAATCTATTTTGCGTGGTTCACGCACATACATATACTCGGCACCAATACTTTGACAATAGGTTTGCTCTAATAGCGTGATAATATCTTTTAATTTTGCGGCACCCAAACCAACCTCAACACCCGCGTTAAACATCTTATCCATGTCAGCAGGCTCCAAGCCGAAGTTTTTAAAATCTAGCGTTGGTTCATACTTCCTACGATCACGTACTGGATTTGTTTTGGTAAATAAATGTCCGCGAGAACGGTAACCTTGTATAAGGTTTAATACATTTATTTCTTTCAATGCATCTTGGCTTAAAGCAACACCTTTGGTATTGCCATCAAATTTTTGTTGACCTAACTCGAAGCCTTCAAAAAATTTCTTCCAGCCAAAATCTACCGATTCGTTGTTTGCTAAATATTGTTGATATAAATCTTCGATTGCGTTTACATCAGCATTTGAAATGTAAGAGAATTTATCCATGACTGCGTTAAGAATTTCAGATGCGAATATATAGTTTCTGCTCACAAGTGCACAATTAATGCGTGTTGTATTTTAGTTTTGAAAATCAAGTTTTTAGCCAAGAACTGGATTTGTTTTGTGTCTATTTCAACATTTTTTGCAACAATTAGCTCATAAAGAAATAGATAGTGTAGTAAGCCAATAAAATCGAGAATGAACATGTTTTTTGACCTTATAATTTAATTAATTAAAGATGCTCCACTTTTTTAAGTTTTATTTCACGTTTCTTTTCCTAATTTTAACTTTTATTTGAAATAAAATGGGTTTAAAATTTCACTTACGTTTATTGGCTTTATTGTTGATTATCAGCATTAAAATTGAAGCCCAGACCATTACAAACTATGCTTTTAGTTCATCACAAAGTGTATATGTACCATTAACAGGCGCAATTACACCAACGCTTACAGGCGGAGATTTTGACGAAGGTTGGTACTCGCGTATTCCAATAGGTTTTGAGTTTTGGTTTATGGGTAACTTAATTACCGAAGTTCACGCCAGCACCAATGGTGTTCTCTCTCTTTCTGCAAATCAGCCTACCACAGCTGCGTCAAATAATAACCTTTCGGCATTTGTTGGAACATTTTACAGACCTTTAATTGCTCCACTTTGGGACAACTTGGATATCGATACCTTGTCAGGAGCCTTATTTTCATACCTAACAACAGGAACGGCACCAAATAGAGTATTTACAGCAGAATGGAAAAATGCAGAGTGGAATTGGTTTGCAAACACAGCAACTATTTCATTCCAAGTTAGGTTATATGAGTCGAGTGGAGTTATCGAATACATCTATAACCCTGAAATAGGAACGTTATTTTCACCTTCAGCATC
>JBILPP010000022.1:0-11456 GCA_044373765.1 Bacteroidia bacterium | reverse complement strand
GTTTTCAATCAGAAGGCTATGAGATTTTAGGCGTGAGTCCTGATGGTGTAAAATCGCATGTAAAATTTATAGAAAAGTATGAACTACCGTTTAGTTTACTTGCCGATGAAGACCATTGTATTGCAGAAGAATTTGGGGCTTGGGGCGAAAAAAGTATGTATGGTAAAAAATACATGGGCATATTACGCAGCACTTTTGTAATTGACGAAAAAGGCACGATTGAAAAAGTGATTGAAAAGGTGGATACCAAAGCCCATACCAAACAATTGTTATAAGCACTCATTAACAGGTAACATGCCGGATAAATATAACCTAATTCGATACTTTTTTAGATACATTTCATTTACTTTCGTAACCAAAAAATGGATATTAACGCCAAAAAATCAGTAAACCGTTTTAGAAAAGTTGCCGTTTTAGAAGGTTGGAGCTTTGTGTTGCTATTGTTTATAGCCATGCCTTTAAAGTACTTATTTGGTATGCCTTTATTTGTGAAATATTTAGGTTGGGCACATGGTGTATTGTTTGTTGGATACATGATTACTTTGCTACAAGCCACCATTACTGCCGAATGGAAATTTGGTAAATTGGCTTGGGCGTTCATTGCCTCATTTATTCCTTTTGGTACTTTTATACTAGACAAACAACTTAAAAGCGAATTAGAAATGTGATGGTTTGCGTATTTGCATCAAACCAAATAACAAACGCAAGGCCATACGAATGGCTATATAACTAAACCATCTGCCTAATTGTATTAACCAGTTTTTAGCTTTTGCATGCTGCTCTCTCTTTACCTGCTTACAACCTGTTTCAAGGTAATATTGTAAAACTTTTTCAGTATCAGTAGCAAACTGTTTATTATAAATTTCTACGTTTAATTCCAAACTCCCATAATCACTTAAAGCATTTAAATTATAAGACCCGATGGTTGTCCACCAGCCATCTGCAACAGCAATTTTGCCATGTAAAATGGAGTTATTCCATTCATATATTGAAACGTTATTGCGCAACATCCAATCATATAAATATGTCATGGCAGATTTAATAAAGGGCACATCACTATTGCCTACTAAAATAACCGTTACATGAACCCCTCGTTCGGATGCATTTTTTATTAATCTGCGCACCCTATTGCCTGGTAAAAAATAGCTAGCTACAACGGTAATCGATTTTTTTGCAAGTCTAAAAGCTTGTCTGTAACTGCGCGATATTTCAATACGCGACCTAAACCAATCGTTTTTTCTGATGCGTGATTGATGAGGTAAATCATCACTAAAAACAACTTTGGGCAATTTACGATACACTTGTTTTAATAACCTTTTGGGTATTACTTCATCACACGTCTTTTTAATATCATTACATAAAGGACCTTCCACTTTAACTGCAAAATCTAACCAAGGGGTATCACCATGATAACCGCTGTATTTATCTGCTATATTTATTCCTCCAACCAAAGCAGTATGCCCATCAACCCAAACTATTTTATGGTGTAACCTGCGACCAATGCCATAACCACGTTTATTTTTGAGAGGTGAAAATCGCTTTAAGTAAATACCATTTGCACTAAATAAACTGAGGTTCTCAGGTGTAATTTGTTCACTTGCATAAGCATCAACCACCACAAAAACAGCTACACCGCGCTTTACCGCTTGTTTTAATTCTTCCAAAACAAGCATTCCGGTAGAATCTAAATCAAAAATATAAAACTGTAAATGAAGTACATATTTAGAATCTTTGATGAGTTGTAGTAACAAATCAAAAAAAGGTGGACCACTATTTACAAGGGTAATGCGGTTATTTGTTAGATTGGACTTAACTGCAAATAGGTCATTAATCACCCAACAAAGTTAAGCGCAAATGGTGAAATATATCATTAGTGTATTAAGATAAAAATTAGCTTACTTGCTTACGCTGTAAATAGTAAACAAATGAAGATGTTAACCAATTATGTATCTGCCGAGGAAGCGCTGAAATTATTACAATCAAACACACGTGTGTTTTTGCAAGGAAGCGCTGCTACTCCTGTGCACCTGATAAATAAAATGTTTGCCCAAAAAGAACGTTTGCAAAATGTAGAACTAGTTAGTATTACCCAACAAGGTGTAGACATGAATGACCCAAGTTTGGCTGGACACTTTTTCATGAATTCGTTATTCGTATCTGAAAGTAACCGTAAAGCAGTAAACAGTGGTATGGGTGATTATTTGCCTGTGTTTTTAAGTGAGATTCCATTATTGTTTAATCGCAATATTTTGCCCATTGATTTAGCCATTGTGCATGTTTCACCACCAGACAAACATGGTTATTGTTCACTAGGAACATCTGTAGATATAACGCGTTCGGCTTTGCTAAACGCTAAAAAAGTAATTGCCCAAGTTAACCCCAACATGCCACGTGTACATGGTGATGCATTTGTACATTATAATAAATTTGATGCAACAGTATGGGTTGAGGATGATTTACCAGAAGTAAGTTATGCAGAAGACAATAATGAAATAACAGAGAAAATTGGGAAGATTGTTGCAGGCCTGGTTGATGATGGCGCAACGCTACAATTGGGTATTGGCTCTATCCCCGATTCCGTGCTTAAAAACTTAACCAACCACAAAAATTTAGGAATACATACCGAAATGTTTTCGGATGGCGTAATTCCATTAATTAATAATGGCACGATAAATAACTCGCAAAAGAAAATTGTAAATGGTTACTGTGTTACCTCATTTATTTTAGGTACCCGTAAACTGTATGATTTTGCTGATGATAATCCAATTATAAAAGCATTGGAAGTGAATTATGTGAACGACCCAAGGGTATTGTGTTTAAACCCAAAAGTAACAGCCATTAACAGTGCAATTGAAATTGATTTAACCGGACAGGTATGTTCCGATTCGATAGGCTCCTATCAGTACTCTGGTATAGGTGGGCAAATGGATTTTATAAGAGGCGCTGCTTTATCCGAAGATGGCAAACCTATCATTGCCATGCCATCAGTAACTGCAAAAGGCATATCGCGAATTGTACCCTTTTTAAAACAAGGTGCTGGTGTAGTAACCACACGCGGACACATACATTGGGTAGTTACAGAATATGGAGCTGCTAATTTATTTGGAATGAACATGGAACAACGTGCCACAGCATTAATAAAATTAGCACACCCAGATTACAGAGAATTCCTTGAAAAAAGTGCTTTTGAGCGCTTTAAACACTAGGAGTTTTATATATTGCACACTTAACCTTCACTATTAAAAATGATAACCCGTTTAGAGCACGACTTTTTAGGAGAACGTGAAATAGAAAATACAAAATATTACGGTGTACAAACTTTACGTGCCGTAGAGAATTTTAACATAACAGGTTTAACTATTTCTCGCGAACCTTTATTTATTAAAGCTTTTGCACATGTAAAAAAAGCAGCTGCACTGGCCAACTACGACTGCAATGTTTTAAGCAAGGAAGTTACCGATGCCATTTGTTATGCCTGTGATGAATTACTTACTGGTAAATACGATGATCAATTTGTAAGTGATATGATACAAGGAGGTGCGGGAACAAGTTGTAATATGAACGCCAACGAGGTAATTGCAAATATTGGTCTAGAATACATTGGAAAAGCAAAAGGAGATTATGAATTCCTTCACCCCAACAACCATGTAAACTGCTCGCAGAGCACTAACGATGCATATCCTACAGCATTTCGTTTAGCACTTTACCATAAACTAAGCGCTTATGTTGATGCATTGGAAATATTGCACGAATCGTTTAGCCGTAAAGCTGTTGAATTTAAAACCGTACTTAAAATGGGTCGCACCCAATTGCAAGATGCAGTACCTATGACATTAGGTGCAGAGTTTCATGGATGGGCTACAACCATTAAAGAAGATATAGAGCGAATAAAAGAAATGCAGCAATTATTGCTGGAAGTAAATATGGGAGCAACTGCCATTGGTACGCGTATTAATGCACCAGAAGGCTATCCAGAACTTTGCGTAAAACACTTAGCAAACATTAGTGGGTTACATGTAACACTGGCCAGTGATTTAATTGAGGCTACCAGCGATACAGGGGCTTATGTTTTAATTAGTGGCACCTTAAAAAGAAGTGCAATTAAAATATCGAAAATTTGCAACGATTTACGTTTATTAAGTAGCGGACCACGAACCGGATTTAATGAAATCAACTTGCCTAAATTACAACCTGGGAGCAGTATTATGCCAGGCAAAGTAAACCCCGTGATGCCTGAGGTGGTAAACCAAACTGCTTATTATGTTATTGGCGCTGATGTTACTATTAGTATGGCTGCTGAGGCAGGACAATTGCAACTTAACGTGATGGAGCCAATTATTGCGTTTAGTTTATTTACATCCCTTTCCTATATGGGTAACGCTATTTTAGGCTTGGTTGATAAATGTATTAATGGGATTACCGCAAATGAGGAAGCTTGCAAAAATATGGTAATGAATAGCATTGGAATTATTACCGCATTAAATCCTATTTTAGGTTACGAGGCTTGCAGTACCATTGCTAAAGAAGCGCTGGAAACCGGAAAAAGTGTACATGACATTGCAGTCATCGAGAAACAATTGGTAACGCAAGAAAAATGGGATGAAATATTTAATCTTGAAAACCTGATTAACCCGAAGTTTATTAATAAATAAGTTATGCTAAGATTAATGAGTCTTGCTCAAATCTTGGTAAAAGCTAATTTGAGTTAAGTACAAACCTTATGGTCTAGCATTACTTTTATATAGGCATTTTATAGTTTCAAAAACACATCATTATCTGGTGTGTTTTTGTTTTTACGCTGTGTTACAAGTGTAAACAAAGGAAATGCTAACACCGAAAAACTTAATACAGATAAAGCCAAAGAATGTAAATCGGTATTGGTAATTAGTAAAAAACCTGCCCCAATTAACACCAACAAAATCGCATAAATAATATTGCACTTCATTATTGTTCTTGTTTGATACAAAATTGATATGCGCAGATTATCCTAATGTTAGATTGCTTTTAAGTTTGTGGTATTCGGATAGAATTTATCCTTTTTATCGTTACTGATAACTCAAGTCCTGAACAAAGCAAATTGCAATGCCTTTAAATAGAATTAAAAGGATCAAAAAAAAGCCAACTTTTTACGGTTGGCTTTATTAAAAATGAAGTTAAATTTTTTATGAAATCGGTGCAGCTTTTTTTAGTTTTAAGATGCTAAAATCCGAGTTTACTTTTTTAATGGTATTGGTTAAACGACCTAAACCAGAAATCTCCATTTCAACTACATCACCCTCTTGTAACCATTGTGGTTTAAAGTTTTTATCATTTAGCAAGCCAGTTCCGTTCAGCTCAAGAAAACATCCCGTACCCACTGTACCGCTGCCTATAACATCTCCTGGTAAAATATCTACTCCATATGCACAACGTTCTAGAATTTCCGCAAAAGTCCAGTCCATATCAGCAACATTACCTTCGCTAACAAGTATACCGTTAACCCAACACCTCATTTGCAAGTTGTGGTTGCACCCAACATGATTAGGTTTAGCAGGAACTATAAATTGTTCCAACTCATCAGGCGTTGCAAAGTAAGGGCCAATAACTGTGCTAAAGTCTTTCCCTTTTGCAGGACCAAGATTTAACAACATTTCTTCCATTTGCAAGGTGCGTGCGCTCATGTCGTTCATAATCATATAACCGGCAATGTATTCATCTGCATCTGCAGCTTTAATATTACGGCCCTTTTTACCCACAACAATTGCGACTTCCAATTCAAAATCTAATTTCTCAAAATGATCGGGCATACAATCAATTTCACCTGGACCTTGCACAGCATTGTGGTTGGTGAAATAGAAAATCGGGTATTGATCAAATTCAGGAATCATTGGCACACCACGGTTTCTGCGCGCTGCTGCAACATGCTGACGAAATGCATAACCATCGCGGCAAGAAGTTGGTTCATTTACTGGCGCTAACAACGTAACATCTGCTAAATGTGTAGCAGTAGTATTTAACTTACCACTTTTTAAGTCGGCATCGTGTTGCTTTGCCTTGCTCATCGCATCGGCACCAGCAAATAAAAATGCACGCATATTATTTGGTAAAGTTGCATCTATTTGGTGCAAACTGTAAATGTTATCGTTAATTAAAATACCCAAATCTGTGGTATTTTCTTTTTTATAAGTAACTAATTTCATGTTGTAAATCTTGTATTACCTTAAATAAACATTTTCGAATTTCGAATTTAAAAACTCGGATTTCTCTTCTTATAGTTTTGGTAAGTTAATCTTATCAGGCACTATAAAAACGGTTTCAAATTGAGCTAACAATCCTCTAAACATGGCTTGTGCTTCCAACTGATTGCGAAAATCACCAACACGTACTTTAAAGTTAGGTTGTTGATATACCAAGTATGCTTCCGTTTCTGGATAGAGTTGTAAAAATTTAGTGCGTGCTTCATTAGCGGCTCTTCTATCGCTGCCAAAAAATATCTGTATTCGGTATCCTTGAATACCGTTTGCAGCTTGGTTTAACTCGATGTTACGTTGTACCAACGAATCCAAATGAGCATCGCCTATTACCTTCACATTTTGTTGAGCATAAGTTTGATGAATCCCCAAAAAAATAAACCCTAATAGCACAATCTTTTTCATAACTAAACAGTTTGTTCAACACCTGTAATGGCTATACTTGCTGATGTCCCAATCCGAGCGGCACCCGCATTTACCATCGCTACTGCCGTTTCATGGTCTTTTATACCCCCTGCAGCTTTTATTTTAACTTTCGCAGGTAATATTTTACGCATTAACTCAATGTCTTCTACTTTGGCTCCACTTGAGGCAAAGCCCGTTGAAGTCTTCACGAAATCGGCTTCACTATCTACACACAAACGACAAGCCTTTTCAATTTCTGCTTTGGTTAACAATGCCGTTTCGATAATTACTTTAGCCACTTTATTTTGTAAATGACAAGCCATGATAACAGCTTGTAAATCGTTTAACACAGTTGCATCATCGCCACTTTTAAAAGCTGCAATATTCATCACTACGTCAACTTCATCAGCCCCGCCAATTATAGCTTTTTTAGTTTCCTCTACCTTGCTTGCTACCGTATTGTAGCCGAAAGGAAAACCAACAACAGTAATAACTTTTACCGGTTCATTTTTTATTGTTTTTTTAGCTAATTGCACATGGTATGGCGAAACGCATACCCCATAGAATTTATGTTCAACTGCTTCTTCACACAACCTAATAATATCTTGATGCGTGGCATCTGGTTTTAAATTGGTGTGCTCGATGTAAATATTTAAGTCTTCCATTTATTTTATAGCAGTAGTTTTCATATTCGGACAACTACTAAATCCTATTACCCCCGTTGTATTAAAAAACAGAAACCTCCTAAATCCATTTAATATTAAGTAAGTTTCTGTTTGGATATATTGCTTTTATTCTTCTTTACCGTGACAAGCTTTGTACTTTTTGCCACTTCCGCAAGGACACTGATCATTACGGCCAATTCTGTTATCGTTGATGATTTGCTGTTGTTTCGGTCTCTCACCTGCCCCCTCACGCGCCATTGCGTTTGCTTTTAATGCTTCGGCTATTTCATCGGGGCGGCTGGTTTGCAATTTTGGTTGAGGTGCTTGACGCACTTCTTGCAAAGGACGTAATTTTGGAGCCGATTGTTCTTGCGTGTCTTGCATTGGAACAAACGATCTAAACAACATGCTTAGTACTTCATGATTTACACGGCTTAACATATCTTTAAATAAGTTAAACGATTCCAACTTATAAATCAACAAAGGATCTTTTTGTTCTAATACCGCATTTTGTGCCGATTGTTTTAACTCATCCATCTCACGCAAATGCTCTTTCCACTCATCGTCAATAATATGTAAATTGGCGAATTTCTCAAATGATTTAATTACTTCAGCACCTTCTGACTCGTATGCTTTTTTAAGATTAACACCAATTTGAATACCACGAATACCATCTGTAAACGGTACACCGATAGTATCAAATTGTCTCGCTTGATTTTCGTATACGTTTTTAATTATTGGTAATGCATCGTTGGCAATGTGTTGGCATTTTTGGTTATAATGGTTTATTAAATCATCATACAATGCATCTACTACATTTTCAACTTTGCCACCCATAAATGTAGTTTCATCCATCTGCGGTTCGTAGGCAAATAAACGAATACATTCTAATTTAAACTCTCCCACGTTCTTTAAGTCGCGGTATTGTTCTACCAATTCATAGCACACATCATGCAACATGTTGCTAAAGTCTAAATCTAATTTATCACCATTTAAAGCATTTCTACGTTTGGTATAAATCACTTCACGTTGGCTATTCATCACGTCATCATATTCTAACAAACGCTTACGAATACCAAAGTTATTTTGCTCAACTTTACGTTGTGCACGTTCTATATTTTTGGTAATTAAAGAGTGTTCAATATTTTCACCCTCTTTCATTCCTAACCTATCCATTACTGAGGCAATGCGTTCGCTACCAAATAAACGCATCAAATCATCTTCCAAAGAAACATAAAAACGAGATGACCCTGGATCGCCTTGACGACCCGCACGACCACGTAACTGACGATCTACACGTCTTGACTCGTGGCGTTCGGTACCAATAATAGCCAAACCTCCAGCTTGTTTAACGCCTTCGCCCAACTTGATATCCGTACCGCGACCAGCCATGTTTGTGGCGATGGTAACAGTACCTGACTGACCTGCTTCTGCAATAATATCTGCCTCACGCTGGTGTTGTTTTGCGTTTAATACATTGTGTTTGATTTTACGCAATTGCAACATTTTACTTAAGGTTTCACTCACCTCTACAGATGTTGTACCCACCAAAACGGGACGACCAGCTTCGGTTAACTTTTGAACCTCATCAATAACGGCATTGTATTTCTCGCGTCTGGTTTTATAAATTACATCATTCTCATCCTTGCGCGATATGTCACGGTTGGTAGGAATTACCACCACATCCAATTTATAAATTTCCCAAAACTCACCTGCTTCAGTTTCAGCAGTACCTGTCATACCGGCCAATTTATGGTACATACGGAAATAGTTTTGTAGAGTAATGGTTGCATAAGTTTGAGTTGCCGCTTCAACTTTTACATTTTCTTTGGCTTCAATCGCTTGATGTAATCCATCGCTATATCTGCGGCCATCTAGTACACGACCAGTTTGCTCATCAACAATCTTTACTTTACCATCAGCCAAAATATATTCTACATCTCTATCAAACATGCAGTATGCTTTTAACAACTGGTTAACGGTATGTATGCGTTCCGACTTAATAGAGAAATCAAGCATCAACTGCTCTTTATTTTTCAGTTTTTCTTCATCATTTTGAATTGATTTTTCAATCTCCGCAATCTCTGCACCCACATCAGGAATGATGAAGAAATGAGGATCTTCACCCGAAGTAGTGATTAAATCAACACCCTTTTCCGTTAGTTCGATAGAGTTTTGTTTTTCTTCAATGGTGAAGTATAAATCAGCATCAACCTTATGCATTTCTTTTTGTTGATCCTGTAAATAATACGATTCTGTTTTCAACAAAATTTGCTTGATGCCTTGCTCACCCAAAAACTTTATTAATGCGCTGTTCTTTGGCAAACCACGGTATGCTTGCAACAAACGGAAGCCTCCTTCTTTATCGTTTCCTGCTGCAATTAATTTTTTGGCTTCAATTAAAGCGGAATTCGCAAATGCTTTTTGTGCATTTACTATTTTTTCAATACGAGGTTTTAATGCATGAAATTGTTGGTCATCACCTTTAGGCACAGGGCCACTAATAATTAACGGAGTACGTGCATCATCAATTAACACACTATCCACCTCATCAACCATGGCAAAATGATGTTTGCGTTGAACCAACTCAGTTAAGTCACGAGCCATGTTATCACGCAAATAATCAAATCCAAATTCGTTGTTGGTACCGTATATCAAATCGGCAGTGTAAGCACTGCGTCTTTCAGGAGAATTAGGTTGATGGTAGTCAATGCAATCAACACGTAAACCATGAAATTCAAACAAAGGACCATTCCATTCACAATCCCTTCTTGCCAAATAATCATTAACAGTAACAATGTGAACCCCTTGCCCTGATAAAGCATTTAAGTATGCTGGTAAGGTAGAAACCAACGTTTTACCCTCACCTGTAGCCATCTCAGATATTTTACCTTGGTGCAAAACAATACCACCAATTAACTGCACATCGTAATGAACCATGTTCCAACTTACCGGACTACCAGCAGCTTCCCATGTATTACTCCAAATGGCTTTATCACCTTCAATACGCACTGGTTTTTTTGAACGCTTGTGTGTGGCTAAGGTTTTATCAAAATCAGTTGCAGTAACTGTTAATTCTTTATCTTCTGATAACCTACGTGCTGTCTCTTTAACCACTGCAAAAGCTTCTGGTAGAATTTGGTTTAGCACAACTTCCAATTGCTCATCACGTTGTTTTTTTAATTTGTCAACGTTTCTAAACAACTCTTCTTTGGCGTATAAATCCTTCTCTGCTTCTGCAGCTTGTTTTACTTCATCAATTTCGGCATCTATATCCTTCAAATGATCAGCAATGGCAATTTTAAAATCGGCTGTTTTACCACGCAATTCATCATTGCTGATATTACGTAATTTTTCGTAGGCCTGATTTATTTCTGTAACAATGGGATAAATGGTTTTTAAATCTCTTTCCGACTTGCTTCCAAATACTTTAGCAATGGTATTGAATATAGATCCTATCATCTGTTGGTGTTTTTCTATGTTAAAATAAGGGCGGTAAAAATAATAAAATTTACCGGGCAATAACGGCTTTTTTGCATAAATAACGCCAAGCCCTTTACAATGGGCAGATTGGCAGTTAACAAGGTGTTTATAAGCATTGGATCAAATTTAAAAATTAATTTTTAAATGCTAATTATCAATAGATTAAAAAACTTTCCATCCCAAGCTGAAACTTTTTTTATTACTTATACAACCTACTGACAGAACAACCACTTAACCCTTGAATAACCTTATGTTAAGCAAACAAGAACGCTTTATGGCACTTTACCAACCGCAACATGCACGGTTGAGCCGTTTTGTGCAAACCTTGGTGCGGAATAAGTAATAGGCCAAAGATTCCCTTCTCAATACAAGAATTGCTGAGTGAATAATCAAAAAATAACCCAGTTAAGTTTATGTTATTTGGTTCAATCTTATACATTTGCGGACAGAGTTAACTAACACATGAAACTAACCGATATCATTAAAGACGCTAAGGAGACCTTATTTTCTATTGAAATTTTACCCCCTTTAAAAGGTAAAGACATTAAAAATTTGTATAATGGCATAGATCCTTTAATGGAATTTAAACCAGCTTTTATTGATGTAACTTACCACCGTGAGGAGTTTATTTTACGTAAACGTAAAGATGGTGGGTTTGATAAAGTATATACCC
>JBILPP010000262.1:0-3329 GCA_044373765.1 Bacteroidia bacterium | reverse complement strand
GATATTAAGGGTGATAAATTTACGAAATCAAAGTTAGTTAAATCATTAACATAACCAAACTTAATAACTTATAGTAAATTGAATTTAAGCTCGTTAATTCTATTGCGCGATACAGAGATAATGGTGAATTGGAATTTCCCAATAGTAATCACTTCTCCCTTGGTAGGAATATTTTCGTGAACAGCAATAATGTAGCCGCCTAAAGTATTGTAATCGCCTTCGGGTATGTTTAGCTCGTATTTATTATTTAGGTAATCTACTTCAAGGCGTGCATTAAATATAAACTCTTTTTCGTTTAGTTGCACTTCGGCCAATTGTTCCACATCATGTTCATCTTCAATTTCACCAAATATCTCTTCCATAATGTCTTCAATGGTTACAATACCTGCTGTTACACCAAGCTCATCAACCACCAATGCAATACTTTTTCTGGTGCGTGTAAATGTGTTTAGCAATTCGTTAGCCGACATGGTTTCTGGAGCAATTTCTATAGGAATTAGTATGGCTCTAATGCTGTGTGGTTTTTTAAATAAATCTTTTTGGTGTGTGTATCCTATTATATGATCAACTGTACCTTGGTGAACCAAAATTTTTGATAACCCAGTTTCTTTAAATTTTTGATACAATTCATCAGTTGTGGCATCAATATCAAAACTTACCAACTCGGTACGTGGTGTCATGCAATCACGCAAACGCACGTTACCAAAGTCTAAGGCGTTTTTAAACATTTCGGTGTCTACATCGGCATCTTCTGCCAAATCTTCAACACTGTCATTAATGTATTGATCTAAATCAACTTTGCTAAATACAGGTGTAGTTTCACTAAACTGCACACGAAAAACAGTGTTTAATATTACTTTGGCTAACCAAGTTATAAAATGCACCAATGGCCAAAACAAATAATAACTTAGTAAAAAGGGAACAGATAAAACACGTAAAATAATATCGGGGTTTATGCGAAAAAGCACCTTAGGTAAAAATTCGCCTGTAACCAGTACTATTAAGGTTGATACCAATGTTTGTATCAATAATAAAAACAATGTGCTATCTGCTGTTCCGGGTATGTATTTATGAATATAAGGATGTAAAAATGCCCCCATGTAAATACCATAAACTACTAAGCCAATATTATTTCCTACTAGTGTTGTGCTGATAAATCTAGAAGGATTATTTACAAAAGGTGAAAGTATACGGGCTGATAAACTTCCTTGCTTGCTTCTAAGTTCTATTAATAATTTATTAGCAGATATAAATGCAATTTCTATTCCCGAAAAAAATGCGGATGTTAAAATACTTAATATAATAATGAGGGTGGTATCCATAGATTACTGCTAACAAATGTAATTATTTTGAACCTTTTTTTTGTCGTAAATAATATACTACTCCAAATAGGGTGGCCAATGCAAAAAACATGTAGGCTTTTCCGTTTACAAAGCCATCAAAAATGGTAATGTATATTGCTACCAATAAACTAGCAATGGCCAATATTAGCCAGTTACGGACTATGAAATTATGCATGTATGATAAAAATTATGCTACGAAATAAACACTTAGCCTCCGTTATTACAATGTTTAAGTTAAAGCGACCATTAATTGCAATGGTATTTTTAATCCCAATTTTATTACAAACAAAAGCCAACAGGCATGTACAACTAATTTTTTTATATATTGGCCTTTAAAAATACATCCCATTGAAATATTTTTACCTTTTTACATTATCAGTTTTTATTCTATTTAATGGTGCTCTTGCACAGCAAGTAATCTTAAGCGGAAAGGTAACCAATAGTGTTAATGGCGAGCCTTTAACTTATGCTTCTGTAATGGTTAAGCAATACAAAACCAAAACGGATAGCACAGGAAAATTCATTTTTAAATTGTCCTTGGGTAAATATATTTTACGTGTTACTGCTGTTGGTTTTAAACCATACGAAAGGAAATTAGAACTGCTTGGATCGGTTGACTTGTTGGTTACAATGGAACCTGAGGTAAATCAATTGGATCAATTTGTTTTTAGTGGAAGCAAGATTGAACGAAAGGCCGCACAAGAAGTAATGAGTATGAACGTGATTAAGCCTAATTTAATAGCTTACACCAATGCCTACGATTTAAGTGATGTGGTAAATAAGGTGCCAGGAGTTAGTGTTATTGAAGGGCAAATAAGCATGCGTGGTGGGGTTGGTTACAGTTACAGTGTGGGCAGCAGGGTTATGGTTTTGTTAGATGATATGCCTTTGATGGGTGCAGATTTAGGTGATGTTCGTTGGAAATTATTACCCATTGAAGCGGCTGAACAAATTGAAGTGGTAAAGGGTGCTACATCAGTACTATATGGTTCTGCAGCATTAAACGGAAGTATTAACGTGCGAAGCGGTTGGCCTAGTGCAAAACCAGAAACCAAAGTTACCATGTACCAAGGTATTGTAGATAATCCAAAAAGAAGTGAAACCATTTGGTGGGATCGTACCTCACAACCTTTTAATTCTGGTGCTTTTTTTAGTCATAGGCAACAGTTTGGTAATTTTGATTTGGTGGCAAGTGGAAATGTCCACATGGTTAAAAGTCACCTTCAACAAACTGATGAATTTAGAGGCCGATCATACATTAAAACCCGTTATCGCTCTAAAAAAATTAAAGGATTAAGTTATGGTGTAAACAGCATGTTTTTGGCCGAAAAATCTGGAAGATTTTTCCTTTGGGCTGATGCAGATAGTGGCGCATTAAAACCATACGATGGAAGTGTAGGTCAAGATTTTTGGAGTATTTATACCATCGATCCGCATATTACTTATGCTAGTCCTAATAAAAAAACAACCCACTCGTTAAAAATGCGTAAATACAATATTGTACGTTACGTTGACAAAAATTTAAACCGTAATTTGTTTGACGCGAAGGCCGATAATTACGCACTTGATTATACTTGGCAACGCAGTTGGGTAAAACGACTTACCACCACCACTGGATTTTACGGTTCCTATATTACAGCTGTAAGCAATGTTTATGCTGGCCGATACCAGGGTTATTCGTATGCGTTTTTTAGTCAGGCAGATTATAACCACAAACGATGGAATTTAAGCGCTGGTGTACGATATGAAGTAAACAGAATTGATACCGTAGAGGAAAACCGCAGGCCTTTACTAAAATTTGGGGTGAACTATCAAGCAGCCGAAAAAACATTTTTCCGTTTAAATTACGGTGAAGGTTACCGTTTCCCAACTATTGGCGAACGTTATGTTGATGATGGGGTAACTTTATTACGTGTGTTCCCCAATCCACAACTTCAAACCGAATATGGATGGACAGCTGAGTTTGGTATAAAACAAGGATTTAAA
>JBILPP010000261.1:0-3334 GCA_044373765.1 Bacteroidia bacterium | reverse complement strand
CTTAATTGAAATAATATATCACAAGAAGATCATTTTGAAATTAGATGATAAGTTATGAAGAAGTGATGGCCAAATCCATAATAAATCACCTTCTGGGATATTTTAGATCTAAAATTCAACACTCAAGGCAAGGAGCATACTTATATTTTATAGAATAACCTCTTTGTAAAAATGGAAATTCCCACTAAGGCAACTTCGGTTCAACCATAATCACGTCTTCCCTATCCATTACAACTTGGCCAGGTTCAAAGCCCTTAGGCTTTCGAACAAACTTTTTAAGTGTATAACAAACAGGGGCTAGTGTATTTCCTTTGTGTTTACTGTAATAAGCAGCTATTTGTGCCGCTATTGTTAACACTTGGCTAGGTATCAATTTTCCAGCTTTATGCTTAATGATGGTATGTGATCCTGTAACCCCTTTTGCATGCAACCAAAGGTCGTTTTTATGCGAATACTTTTGTGTTAGGATATCATTGTTAGCCGCATTTTTTCCAACCCAAATTTCAAAATCCTGCACCACAAAACGCTTAAACGGAAAGACCATTTCCTGCTTTTTACTTACCTGCAATGGCTTTAACTGTTTGGCATTTTGTGCCGCATTTAACTGCTCTAACATCAACTCAAAACCAACCAATTTTTGTTGAAGGGTTAAAAGCTTCTGTTCCATTTGTTCTACTTCAATCTTTTTATTTTTGGCCTTTCTATAATAATATGCAGCATTAGCAGGGGCATCCAAATCGCTTTTTAGTTTGATCAGTATCTTTTTATCATTATAAAAATCAAACAATTCTACCTGCTTAACTTGCTTGGGTATTTCATGAATATTGGCCATAATAATATGTCCAATTTCTTCAAAAGGCGATTGGTGTATCAATTTCTTGATACCTTGTTCACTTAGTTTAATTTGTTGTTTAATTCGTTTTATCTCACCTTCAAGTGTGGCAATACGCGATACTTTAGCTTGTTTAAAGCCAAGAGAGCCCAATGCGTATCGTGCAAAATAAGTAGCGGCATCAAGCGGGTTATTTGTTTCAAGTAATAACTTATCGGGTTGTGGACTTAATGACAAGTAGCATTCATCATCTAACTCACGCTTATATACCCAATATTTACCCGGTTCAAATTGATAGGTATTTAACTTATTGATGATGGCGTCATCATTTACTTCAAATTCTCTGGTGTTATAAGTCCAATCGTTTTGAATACTTTCTCTAAACATATCAACCACCACTTCTTCATCAACCAAAACCACATTAATCAAAGCATCATAACATTTAAAAACAAGTGATTGGTTGTTAGAAAACAGGACTAAAAATGACCGGTTGTAAAGATGTGGTTTAACAGCTATAACTTGTTGGTTAAATATTGATTCGAAACAAGCTTGTGCATTGCTACCTTTATGGTAAGGTGTGTTTTCAAACAAAAGAAAACCACTATGAAATTGGGATATAACTTTTAAAACCAATTGCTCGTTGTTTTTGCGAAACAACATGACCAGTTCTTGTTTACTAATGGTAAAAGAGCCCTCTAAACTCGAACCCACAAGCCAAGAATCTAAGGCTAATGCAAGTTGCTTAATAAAATGATAATGCTGATGAAAAGAACCGGGTATGGCCATTATATTTCTAGGCTTAAACCATCATAGGCCAAAAATACATTTGATGGCAAGGTAGCAGAAACCTCATTGTGTGTGCCTAATTGGTGGCTTATATGAGTTAAATATGCCCGTTTAGGGTTTATTTTTTCAATCATGTGCAAGGCTTCCTCTAGTGTAAAATGACTAATGTGTTTTTCGTGACGCAAAGCGTTTAACACCAAAACTTCACAATTTTTAATTTTATCAATTTCATCTTCACCAATAAAATTGGCATCTGTAATGTATGCAAAAGTGTTCTTATTATTGGTTTCAGTGAACATAAATCCCAATACCGGTAACTTAAAGTGCATTACCTCTATTGGCGTAACAAGAACACTTTTAACATCAAAAGGCACATCATTATGTATTCTTATAATATTTAATTCAGGTATTCCAGGATATTTTACTTCATCAAAAATATATGCAAACTCTTTACGCATCTGTTGCTCAACAGCTGTGGTACAATATACATCAATGGCCTCACGTTGAATAAAGTTGAATCCGCGGATATCATCTAAACCAGCAATATGGTCTTTGTGTGCATGGGTAAATATCAATCCATCTAGGCGTTTAAGTTTACAAGCTAGCATTTGTTGCCTAAAATCAGGGCCGCTATCTACAACTATATTTTTATCATTGGCTTGAACCAAAACAGATGTTCTCAATCTTTTATCAGCCATATTTTCAGAACCGCATACATAACAATCGCAACCTATTATGGGAACGCCTTGAGATGTGCCTGTGCCTAAAAATGTAATTTTCATGATGTCGCAAATTAATTATTTGCATCATAAATTAAGATATATATTTGGATAATAAAAAATCATTATGAAAGTAATATACACCATAGCGTTTGGCGCATTTCTTACTATTGCTTGTAGCAATAACCAACCTAAGCAACCAAATACAGAAATCAGTAGCAAAAATATAAATTCAGAGCAAAACTTAGCCGACACGGGAAGTGTATTTAAAGTGATTAATGCCCCAGAATTTAGCGATAAAATTAAAATGCAACCCGGTACAATTTTAGATGTACGCACTCCAGGTGAATACAAAAAAGGCTTTATTAAAGATGCACGATTATTGGATATTTTTAGTGATGGTTTTGAAGCGGAACTGAACAAACTAAACCGCAACGATGCATATTACGTGTATTGTGCAAGTGGAGGACGAAGTGCAGAATGTGCAGAAAAAATGCAAATGCTAGGATTTAAACAAGTATATGATTTAGATGGTGGAATGGGCGCATGGCGCAATGCTAATTTGCCAGTTGAAATGCCTCAAAAATAGTTAATTGCGCAATAAGTGAATGCGTTTAAACACTATTCCTAATGGTGTTTTAATCTGCAACAAGTAAATACCATTATTTAAATGCTCAGGTAATGTAAATACCCGGGCATTTTTTATGGGTTGATTTGAATAAACCTCCTCACCTAAAAGGTTGTATAAAGTTATGTTTTGAATGTTTACATCTGCATCAATGGTAAATATACCTTTTGAAGGATTCGGATAAACATTAAACACAACCTGAGCAAATTCGCGAACTCCTGTATTAGGAATAGTATCGTTTTGGGATGTATCTATTGGTGTAGCCTTGGGATAACGTTTTAAATTAAACCTAGTAAGAACAGGATAATGATCAGAAGTAGTGGATAGGTAATTACCAATTTGAGTTGATAATTGTTTTAGCACTACTGC